>NZ_JBFUIU010000213.1:0-12343 GCF_056401695.1 Variovorax sp. P4_D9 | reverse complement strand
GGATACTTGGCCACGAGAAACTCGCGCAATGTCTGCATTCCCGCAAAGGTCGGCCGTGGAATCTTTTGAAAGACCGGCACATGATAGGCGTACAGGTCCTCCATCGCCTTTCGGTCGTCAATCTTCACGTAACGTTGGAGTAAGGGCACCACGATGTCTGGCTGCGTCTTGAACAGGTGAATAGTCTCCACGAAGCCTTGCATGACATTCATCACGAGCTGCCGATTGGAGGCGATCAATTTGCGAGTAGTCGCGAATATCGATGGCGCATCAAAGGCATCTATCGGGAAGGCATTCCACCCATGTTGTGCTTGACCACTAAAGCGCAAATCGATTGGAAGCGCGCCCGCATCGATATCTCCGGCGGCCAACGCCGCGTAGATTCGATCGAATTTCACCAGCGGCAAAAAGGTCGCAGTGGCACCCGCCTTTTCGATCGTGATCCGCGCCGCCACGCTCGTCTGCCCGGTCTCGGTTAACACGCCAACCTTTTTCCCGGCAAGCTGTGCAAGTTCGGTGATTTCCTTTCTGGTCATGACAAACGATTTGGGAAAGTCTGAAGTCGGCGTCGCCAAGATCACGACATCATGGCCTTTGAGAACTTCTTCAGCGACCGGCACCGTTCCCGTGTGCGCGAACTCCCAATCACCGCGAACGAGTCCGGCTGCAGCCTCCGGTCCCCCCACCGCAATCGCCGGCAAGGTCAAGTCGATACCTCGTTTTCGGAAAGCGCCTGTTTCGGCTCCGAGCCACGCCGTACTTTGCCAAATGGCGAGCAGCCCGGTTGCGACTCGAACATTTTGAGAAGCTGTCGTTGAAACCTCTGCCCAAGCGAAATGCGGCCTCGCAATTGCGGCCGCGCCCGCTAGGAAATGCAAGAACTTACGGCGGACAAGGTTCATCTCATCCTCCAAACCGCATTCGAGAATTCGAGAATTCGAGAATTCGAGAATTCGAGAATTCGCATGCTACGCCGCGCGCAGCGGGACGCCAAGTATTGAGAGCTGCGGGCCCAAAACGGCTGTACGCCCCTGCTCCCGCACACGCGACTAGATGCGCATGCGTTCGGTCGTCTCGTCCGCGTCGTCCGACGGTGTGGCTTCGCTGACCACGTGGTCGGGTCCATGTAGCTCCAGATACCGGCGCGCCACAACCGCCTCAAGACGGTCGCGCAGGGCCAGCTCAAGCCCGATGAGGTCTGCGACGCTATCGCGCGTCGGGCCCGCTTCGCCCGCATCCGTGAGTTTCAAATAGACGTTTTCGGCGATGCGAGTGGGGGTGACGCCGCGGCCGTCGACCGCCGCAAGGGACAGCGCCCTGAGCAGTTCGGAGTAGCTCAAGGTGATCTGAGAGCCTGGCGCTGGCGCGGGACGAGTCGGGCCGCCGGCGGCTGAGCCCTGGTGCGAAGCATTCCGGCGCGCGCGATGCGATCCAGCCGCCGCTGCAGGCCCATGCGAGCCGAATGAAGGTCGTCCTCGGGCGTCCACTGGCGAGTGCCGTAGTCGATCGCCTGGCTCACYTTGTCTTCAACCACGAGGKGCCTCCGCTGTTTCAAGCTCTTCCTGTTCCACCGTTTCCGCTGGAKCMTCTTCCACAGGGGCTGGCATTCGCGCGCCGACCTCACCCAGARAGCCCGTCATCTGCAGCTTCGAGTTGATGTACAGGAACTTGTCCGGGTCCGTGTAGTGGGTCCTTGGACGGATGAACCGGTAATAGGCGCTGACACCCCCGCGAGCGATCTCGATGCCGCCTTCGACGGCGCCTCGGACTTCGGCTGCGATGGGCGACTTCCTCGACACGACGATGGTGTCCGCGATCGCGTCGACCAGGGGATCGTCGATGCCTCGGTACGGCTCCTGCATGACCAACTTCCCGTCGACAACGCGCGTGCGGGCGATCGGTGGGGCCGACGATTGAGGGACCGCCTTGCGTGGCACCTTGATCAATGCCGAGGTGACGGGATTGCCCACCTGCAGTTCGACGACCACGTGACCGGTCGGGATCTCTTCGTCAGGCTTGCGAGCATCTGCCCATTCCTCCCGCGTGTAGCGGCTGCCGGCGGGCAGATCCTCGTGCGGCCACACATCCACCTTCGGATAGGTGACCGGAATGCCGTCCGCGTCGTAACGCGGCTCGTCGAAGAGCTTGGAGAAGTCCTGGTGCTGRCCGTTCGCTCGCGCCTGGTCCGGTGACAGCCGCGCCGGCCCGCYAARGCCCAGRGGCTGAGCWGRAGGGGCGACCACTCTGCGCACGGGMGCGAAGCCAACGGCTCCCSATGCCGGTGGCGWGGACGATACGGCRGGAGCCTGGCYGSYGCGKGSCGYCGCCGGCGACGCGGGACGGTTGAATCCGAAGCCGCGGCTCAGGCCTGGGGCCGCTGAGGCGCCGAGCTTCGGGCCGCGCGCGAACGCCAAGACGGGCGCTGGGCRCGAAGTGGCTGTGGAGATACCTGCAGCAGGAGGCGCGTGAGCACGTGGTGCACTGGGCGCCTGCTCGGCGCTGGACACCAAGGGGCTGGACACAACCACCCCCTCGCCTTCGGCGAATGAATCGAGGAACCCGTCGTCCAGGTCCGGCATGCCGGCTGGCTCCGCGTGAGATCCGCTCCACGAATCCAGCAGATCCGGGGGAATCACACTGGTTGCGATCCGACCTACGTCCGCCGGCGCGCTCTGGGCGACCACGTGCGGCTCGGAGGGTGCCACAGGTGCGGGATCGATCACGGGATGGTTCGCGCTAATCTGCAGCGGTTCCTTGTTCTGGGCCTTGCGAGCCTTGCTCAAGAGGGAACGCTTCGACATCTTCTTTCCCGCTTCCGCGGCGGAGACGGCGAAGGATTCGTCGGGGCTCAGATCGGCAGAAGGAAGCGGGTTCATGGTGGACGCCTTGTTCGTTTGATTGTCCCGCATCTGGCCTAAGACACGGACTAATGTTATTGCGACGTTCTCCGACTCGACCGAGAACGGCGAGTCGGCAAAGTCCACGGAGCCCACCAGGTCACTCACCACCACCCCCACGCCACCCGGGCCTGCTGACGCGAGCCCGTCGAGGACGTCGGACGCACCAGCGCGCTCGGCAGCCTTTCGGAGCAGGCGTTCCAACGTCACATTCATGCCCCCCAGTCCGTCCGCTCGCGCGATGCGCGCTTGCTCGACGGCGGTCGCCGCGCTGCGCTCGATCTCTTGGTTGAATGCTTTTGTCTTCACGTCGAGCCAGGCCTGCACGTCTTCTGCTGCGCCGTCCCCGACATATCCATTCTTGCGAAGCCCCGCGATGAACCGGGCATGCTTCCTTTTGGCGTTGAGCTGGTTCCGCGCCTCGAGCTCCTCCGGGCTGAGCTCATACGCTTTCAGATAGGCCCTTGCGGGCGCCTTGCCTGACTTTCGGACTTCTGCGATCGCCGCTTTGTCGTCATGCCGGCGAAGGAAGTTCCGGACCGTGTTCGGGGCGAGGTTCAGTTCCTTGGCGATCGAGGCGCAGACCTTCTGCTCAGGAACCGATGCATCGCCATTCTTCCGCGCGGTGGCGAGTTCGTCCCGCATGCGCAGCGCCTGGTCATTCCAGGAAAGTCGCGCCTCCCGACGCTCTGCGCGGCCTTCAACTTTGCGATCGGCGCGAGCGCGCTTCTCTTTCTTGTCGATCAGCGTGCGCATGTCGCGCATCTCATCGCTGGTGATGCCAAAGACGTTGATGAGGTAGTCGTTCGATGGCGTGTATTTCGGATCCCATTGGCCGCCGGCGTGCCCAACCCGGTGACCGGCTTCGCTCGCCTTGATCCTGTTGACCAGCGTCTCCAGCGCGCCCGACTTCTCGGGATGCTCGAACCCGCGAGGGCCAGGCAGATCTGCGCCGTCAAACGCCCGCATCAGGCCGTCGATCTCACGGTAAACGTTGTTCGAGTTCACGACGCGGGCCTGTGCCAGGAAGTTGACCATCCAGAGCATGGTCAGGTCTCGAGAACCCTCTTGAACGCCCGTCGCGCCAGAGGCCTCGGCACGCCGCCGCATGAGATCCCGCAGGTCAAGGAAGCGATTCCACGCCAGCGAGACCCCGGAGAAGCCGTTGCCCTTCGCTTCGGCCTTCGCCTTTGCCTCGAGGTCGATGCGCGGAAGCCGCGTGGTTCCGAACTCATTGAGAAAGCCGAGATCACCGCGCGCGCCTGGCGGAAGAATGAAATCTGGCACCGCGCCGCTGCGGCCGGCCAGGTGGGCAACCTTTGCCCCTGCTTTCTTGAGCGCCTTGGTGGTCTCGAAGTCCAGCAGATTGACCGCTTGCCAGAGCGTCTCGAACGAATGGCGCTGACCACTGTCCCACACGACCCCGACGAGCGCATTGTTCGCGCGGCTCTCGGCCACCTTGCCGTTCACCGTGTTCACGACACGGAGGACCCGTGCTGCGTCGGTCGCTTTCACGTCGGCGCCAAGATCCACAAACAACTGGCTCAGTGAGCGCTGCACCTGATTCCAGGCAGGCAGCAGGCTGTCAGGCACAGGCTTGTCGAGGAGCCATTTCAAATAGAGGCCGCGGCCGGAGGAGACGATGTGGCTCGGGGCTGGAATCCCTGCGAATTGCGCTCGAGCAACAAGCTTTTCAACGAACTCCGAGTTGGGGTCGATTCCCTCGTTGTAGCAATCGAGATCGACCCATGCCACCTGGAGCGACTTGACGTTCGAGATCTGGCGCGACCTCTTGCTCGCATAGAGGGCGCCTCCCACATAGAAGTCCGGAAGGCGCATCTTCTCTGCGGCAGCAATCACCTCGTTGAGCTGGCTGAGGTGGTAGCTCCGCTGTGGCTTCCCGACGCCGGGCCCCAGGTTCAAGATCGTGAAGAACCCACTGCGCGAGAGCTGCTCCATCGACTGGCCATCGACTCCGAGTGCGCGCGAGGTCTCGAGCACGCCTCCCATCGGCAGGTGCGCCAAAGAGGTGGTCGCACCGACCTCTCGGTCGAGATTCTCGTCTTCAAATAGGAGGCCGCTGTTCTGCACTGCTCGTCGCAAATGAACGAGCGCCGGTGGCCGCATGGGCCAGCCTTCGAGAATGCCGCGGCCCGAGGGCCACACTCAACTTTCAACTACCGCGCCGAAAATCCCCTGATGGGCACAGGTTATCTCGCCGGCCAGATCAGGCTGCCGAAATCTCCTCTTGGTAGAGACTTGGTAGAAGTCTGGTGGATGTCGTGTTGGATTGCGCTGCGCAACGACCTAAAGGCAGACGAACATGACGTCGACGGCTTCAAAAGGGTGGCCTCGCGTTGACACTTGGCAGATGCATCTACCATCATCGCGCCAAGTTTAGCCCTTTGGTGTTTTTCACACTCTGGTGGCGGCGCGGTTTGTTTGGTAGGTGCATCTCGGTGTCCTTCTTCAATCCTGCTGTTACCTGGTACTGAGAAACTGCCCTTAGGCATCTTCCTCGGTACTGAGGCAGCGGTTGAGTTTGGATGCGAGGCTCTTCGGATTTCGTTTCAGTCTTGATCGGTGATCAGGTCACCCGCAGCGAGCATTCTTGGATTGATCCGGTGCTCGCTTTATTTGCCCTTCCGATTCCTGGACTCGCCTGATGGCAGGCGCACTCTCAACCCCGTAGAGCACCTAGCGCATCGGCCGAAGCCGCTTTGCGCACCGTGCTTGGCAGCCTGCTCACCTGGTGTGGCAGCCCGCCTTGATCTGTCTCAGAGCAGCCCCCGAAGGGGCTGTTTGGCTTCATCATTGCCGCTCTACGACTTCAATTCAAACATTGTTTTTGAACCGTTTTACATTTGTTTCAGACTTTTAATGCGTAGTTATACAGCTAAAGGTTGAGTTCGCGACGCCGCTTGTCGCCGAAGGCTCAGCGCGGGACGTCTGCGGCCGGACCTTCGTCGTCGAGCGGCGGCACGGCCAGAACGTAAGGCTGGCCATTCACCTTCACGTCGCTGGCGGACATCGCCGTGCGGGCCTTGAGCGATTGCGGCACAAGCGCCAGCACCTTCTCCGCGTTCTCCGCGCTGTCGGCCACGACGGTGAACGACTCCACATGCGTGTAGGTCACCGTGTCGCCTTCCTGGCGGCCGGTAAGGGCGCTGTAGAGCGTTTCGTGGCCCGGAGCGGGATACGCGACCTCGCCTGCCACTACCGTGGTCACAGGCCTGCCGGCAACGGGCTGCGGGATGCCATTCAGCTCGCGTGCATATTCGTCGTAATCGTCGTCGCCGCCTTCCATCATGACGCGCAGTTCCTTCGGCTCCGCGATCTGCACGGTGAACGTCTCGCCACCGACGCGGGCAACTCGAGCGACCGCTTCGCGAGCAATTCGGGCTTCGTTGGCCAACGCGAACTTGGTCATGGGATTGGCGGCCGCGCCGACGTTCGCGTAGAGCTGCTCCCAGCGGGCGCCGCTCAGATGCGCGAGAGTCGCCTTCAGAGGGGCGGCGAGTTCAGTCGGAACCGTGATCGTCACCGTCTCCGGCATGCCGCCCATGGCCAGCATAATGTCGCGGCGTTGCTGGTCCGTGCCCTCGCCTGGCTCGGCGCCGTCGACCAGTTGCAACAGGTGGATGGACGTCAGCAGCGGGTCGGTGCAGAACTTGCCGTCTTCCATGCGCCCGAAGACGCCGCCGAAGACCTGGCCTTCACGACCGCCGCTCGGCAACATGATGGTGATCTGCTCGGTAGCAGGGGCTGCGACTTCACCGGTCACGCCGTCGGCCGTCTGGGCGGTGTCGTTCGTGGACTGGACCGGCACAGAGTTGGCGGGCGTGCACAGGTGCTCCGCCGCGGTGGTCAGGACGGCAGTGGTTGCAGCTGGCATCGTGGCAACGGCAGCCGAAGCTACGGTGGCAGCCGGTGCTGCAGCGGGAGCCGGCGCGGCGGCGGCGGGGCGCGCGAATCCGAAGCGGAGGGGCGGCTTGGTGCCGACGGTTTGGGTGGCTGGATTCGTCATGATGCTGTCGCTCCTGGTGAATGGCTGTTGGTGATGCCGTGTTGCTGAAGGGAACTGGATCAAGCGCGGGGCGCCTGGTCGGACTCGGGTGTTTCGGACGGGGCTGCGGCGCGCGAGCGGATTAGCTCACCGATGGCTTTGACGTCGGGCTGAACGTGCAAATGATCCACCAGGTCGCCGTCTGGGAGCGCGATGAACTGGTGCTCCACCTCGCCGTCGAGGACGTTCTTGTAGATGTAGGCCCGCGGCGCAGACCCTCGATCTGTTCGTCGCTCACGCCGGCAGGCCGAATCTCGACCAGGCCCTCATCTGGATCCATGTTGACATCCACCCCGCCCTGAAGGACGAGGATTCCTGCTGAGGCGGACTGCGCTTTACGCACAGGCCACTCCTTCGGAGGGTTCCTGCTTCACAGGGGCTGCGTGCTTCGTCCTTGCGGACCCTGCGCGTCTGACCGCCCCTTCACAGGCATCGGGCTTCGTTCGAGAAGCCCAGACCGCGTGCCCCGCGGCCAGAATTTTCTTTGCGGCGTTGATGTCCGCATGCTCTGTGTGGCCGTAGGCCACGCAGGCGAAGAGCGCTTGGCTCTTCCTGTTTTCGGCCGCCTCATGTCCGCAGACGCGGCACGTGCGGCTGGAGTAGGCCGGATTCACGGCCAGCACCTGACCGCCGTGCGCGGCCAGCTTGTACTCGAGCTGGAGCCTGAGCTCGCCCCAGGCTGCATCGAGGATGCCGCGGTTGAGGCCGGCCTTCTGGCGCACGTTCTTGCCTGGCTTCGCGACACTCCCGCGCGCCGAGGCGCTCATCGCAGCGATGCGCAGGTCCTCGATCGCGATGACGGGATGCTCGGCCGCCAGGCCGCTGGTGAGTTTGTGCAGCCAGTCGTTGCGCTGCTGAGCGATGCGCCTGTGCAGCGCGCGCAGCTTCACGATCGCCTTCTTGCGGTTGCACGAGCCCTTGACCTTGCGGCTGACACTGCGCTGGTAGCGCCGCAGACGCCGCTGCTGCGCCTTCATCGCCGCGAGCGGCACGATGAGTCGCCCCTCGGAAAGGCCCGCGAAGTTGGCGATGCCCAGGTCGATGCCGAGCGTCGGCGCGACGCCGGCCGCTGGCAGCACGCTGGGCTGAAGCGTCTGGATCGCCACATACCAGCGGTCCCCCTCACGGGTGACGCTGGCATTGCGCAGCTCTCCGGCGACCTCCCGGCTCATGCGCATGCGAACCCATCCGAGCTCGGAAGCTGGAGGCGCCCATTGAGCGCGTCCAATTTGAATTGCTTGCGGTCCGGAAAGCGAATGCCCGGCTCCTCGCCCCGCTTCTTGAAGCGGGGGTAGCCGGGCTTCTTGCCCGCCTTCACGTTCGCGAAGAAGGTCTGGAACGCAGCATCAGGCGCTTCAGGACCTGCTGCTGAGGATGCACCGGGCCTTCCCGCAACCACGACGTCTCTGACGCGTTGCGCCAGGCCGTGAGCCAGCCGCACATGCTCGCATAGCCTGCGTACTTCTCGCCGCGCTCGCGACGAGCCTGCTGCTCGGCCAGCGCCCGATTCCAGAGCCAGCGCATCATGCCCGCGTAGCGCCGTAGTTGCGCCGCCTGCGCAGGGCGCGGGCGAAGCTGGAAGCGGTAGGCTCGGAGGGACGAATCGTTGGACACTGCGAATCAGTATGGGGAAGCACCAGCGCAACGCGCAAGGTCGCGAAGCAAAATACCTGCTTTCCTTCCCCGCCCTGAAGGACGGGGCTTGACGCAAATTCTGGTCATGGAATCAAGCTGTGGGGCGCGCCGCGCCGGCGCCGTTCATGAGTTCGAGTGCGCGCATGCGCTCGGCCTGCAGCGTCGGGAGCCACTGCTCGGTCTCATCGTTGAGTCGGCAGATTCCACGGGCCCGGGTGATTCCGACGTACAACAGGTAGGTTGACCTCCTGCTGGGTTGCCTGGGAAAGCTCGCCCGTCTCGCAGATCTCCTTCTCGGCTTCGAAGAGGAACTCGAAGTCGTTCCCGATGCGGACGCAGTCCCACTCCATCCCCTTCGCCTTGTGCAGCGTGGTCAGGGTGAGCTCGGCCGCCGCCGGATCCTTCACCTCGTTCTTGATGACCTGGGCGACGAGCTGAGGGATCTTGTGCTCGTGGCGCTCCACGACCTTGATCAGCATGCGGGTCTCGGCGTCGCGCGACGATTCTGAGTAGTCCATGAACTCGTTCCACGAGCGGAAGCGCTTCATGAACGGCGAACGGACCGCGTGCAGTGAGCGCGCCCAGATGTTGTAGGCGTCGGTGATCACGTCCAGGTTGTAGTTCTGGACCCCGCCGAGCCAGTGCACGCCGCGGCCCTGGCGGGAGACGGCTTCTTCGAACAGGCCAGAGTTCGTGCGGGTGAGCAGCGTGGACTGGCGGCCCCAGCCGGTGTCCTTGCCCATGCCCTGAATCACGATCGACTCGCCCTTCAGGTTTTGGAGGATCTTGTTGGTCACGTCCGCAGTCCTGGGCCCGAAGCGCCAGGTGCGCGGCATCGTGACCACACGGCTACCCTCGATCGCGCGAAGGTTCTGCATGGCGTTCGTCGCGCCGCGGAAGCCGAAGATCGACTGGTGGCGGTCTCCGATGGCCAGGAGCCTCAGTGATCGAGCTGCGCCATCACCAACTGCTCGGTGAGCGGATTCGTGTCCTGGGCCTCGTCGAGGATCATGCAGTCGTAGTTCAGGCGCGGGCCCGACATCGTCCAGAGCTTCAGGTACGTGTCGTGGGTTACCGGCATCGTGGAGCCGGGCGCGATGATCTTCTTCCAGGCGCCGCGGGCGTGATCCAGCACGAGGCCCTGCTCCAACGGCGTCAGTCCCCAGTCGGCCACAGCCTCCAGGTGAGACTCGTTGATGTCGGGGTCGATGCTCGAGTAGAACGAAGTCAGCGTCTTCCCGATGCAGCCCGCAATGCGGTTCCCCACACCGAGCTGCTCGGCGATGTCGCGCGGCCGCCAGGACTTGACGAGTCGTCCTTCGAACTTGTGCCCGATCGCCCTGAAGGCGAGGCTGTGGACGTTGAAGACGTCCACGTTCGAGGGGAACCGCTGGCGCGCCTCGTCGGCGTTGGCCCGGCCGAAGAACAGGTAGACCAACTTCTCACGCGGTCGCGCAGCGGCGTACCCGACGGCGGTGGTCGTCTTGCCGGAGCCGGTGACAGCCTCCCCGATCACGGTGTTGTCCTTGGCGTCGATCAGCTGCTGCTGGTTCTCGTCGTACTTGACCTCGCGCTTCGGGCCGGTGACCGGCCGCGGCGTCGAGACTGCGGCGGCCTCGGCGGCGGCTCGGGCGGTGTTGAACGAGAAAGCATGCGCGCGCGCCGTCTGATCGAACTGATAGCGCAGCGTGCGAGCTCGCTCGGGAGCGGATGTGCCCCCGCCCGCCAGTTGCTCTGCGGCCCGCGCAGGAATGCCAGGCCCTACGGATCCGGGCGGAGGGGGAAGAATCGCCATGGTGCCCTCAGTGTGCGTGAGATGTCAGAATGCACGGGATTCTTTTGTTTGCTTTAGACTTTAGATGTGCTGTAATTTTTTTGTGCCGCAACAATACTCGAAACTTCGATATTCGACTTTTTTTTGTGGGAGTAGCCTCCAGACGGGTTGCGCCCTTGACGGCCCACCGCCCTTCTGCGCACACTCCTTCATGCACAACGACATCGCCCTTTTCACCATCGATGAGCTCCATTCCCCCGACCTGGACGATGCGATCGGCGTCGCGAGGACGAAGACAGGCGGGATCGATCGCGTCTCGATCGCGAATCCGTCTGCGGTCGTGGTGATCGGGAGCGCAGAGGACCTGGCCGCGCGCAAGCAAGGGGCAACGATCCATCGAGGACGCCAGGCCACGCAGCCCATGCTGCCGCGCTAGAGCTAGATCTCCGAGCTGCAGTCAACGCTGACCGCCGGCGATCTCCGATCCGCGATGCAGATCGACTCGAGCTCGACCTGGCCGGCCGGCCGGCTTTGCGATACCCACCTCCCTGGGCGAGGTCACCGTGGCGCAGCGGCTCTCATATAGAGAGGTTCCGGCGATCGCCGACAACAAGACGCACGAGCTGCACTTGCCGATGTTGAATGCGATCGCAATCGCGAGAGGTTTCCTGAAGCAGCGCCGCGCGCGAGGCGCCCTCGCCTTCCTCGGCCAGCAGCAGATGCTGCTCACCGACGAGGAGGGTCGTATCCGACACTACGACGCCAGCGAGATGGTCGGGCACATCCTCGTGCAGGAAATGATGATCGCGGCCAACTCGGCGGTGGCAGAGTTCGCCGCCAGGAGCAACATCCCGTTCCTCTACCGCTGCCATGAGCCTCGGATCTCGGCGCCCCGCGGCGTAGCCGCGACGGAGTCGTTCGAGGCCTGGATCGCCGGCGGACACGCCACGACTGCGGCCGCTGCAGAGCGGCTGAACCTCATCGCCCAGAAGGCGCGCTACACGAGCACCCTCACCGGCCACTTCGGGCCTACGCCCACATCACCTCGCCACTGCGGCGAGGGTCAGCTGCTCCACAGTGGCCACCGATCTGAGGAAGAAGGCTGCCGAGCAAGCCGCCTCACTCCTCGAACTGCGCGATCTGATAAAGGTTTTCGGCCGCTGGCCAGCGTCGACGAGGCGCTGGCGCCCTCCCCGGCCGCGGCGCCGACCGCCTCTCCGGTGCCCACCAGCAATCCTCAGCTTCCGATTGCCAAGGGCGCTTTGCTCGAGCACTGCCAGAAGAGGAAGCTGGGCACGCCGACCTTCACCAGCACGTCGGCTGGGCCTTCGAATGCGCCTACCTACGTCTGCGTGGTCGAGCTCGCAGTGACCGATAGCCGTGTGACCGCGCGTTCTCCCGAGTCCTCCACGAAGCGCCAGGCCGAAGCCCTTGCCGCGGAGGCGCTGCTCGAGCAGTTGCTTGTGAGCGCACCAGGAAGCAAAGGTAGGGACGTTGCGCCGGCGGCGCCTGCCGCTCGATCTACCCCTGGCGACCAGGTGGCCCCCATGCCGGTCCAGTACCGGACATAATCAACCCTGGCCGCCCCCCCTATGAGTTCGTCGAGATCTCGAAGACCCCGAGCTCGTTCGAGTGCCGAGTGTCGCTGGTACCCGCCGACGGCCCAATCGAGATGCGCGCGACGGACACCACCAAGCAGGGATCGAAGGGCGCTGCTGCGGCCCTCGCGCTGAAGCACATCACCGCAGCCGTCGCAGCCTAAGGGCGCGTCCGCAACCACCCGCCTCGGACCGGGCGCGCCCAGGCCGCGGCCGTTCTCGGACCAACCCAGATCTTCGGCACGCTGTCGCAGAACTGTGCAGCTTTCCATCAGAAGGCGCTTCGTCGGCAAGAGGCACATTGTTGCGGTGATTGTTTCGCCGAGCAACAATGCGCGAAACAATGCGCTGATCCGTTTGTCCCTCGCGGAGC
>NZ_JBFUIU010000212.1:0-12425 GCF_056401695.1 Variovorax sp. P4_D9 | reverse complement strand
GTCCTGCGCATAGCTCCAGCTCGTGAACGAACTGACGTAGCCGTTCATCCAAGCGACCGCCGCGGTCGTCGCACCCTTGTTCAGGTCGGCGGCGTACTTGAGTCCAATCTCGGTGTCCGCGCATTCGCCGACCACCTTGCCGGTGGCGCCGTCTCTGAACTGTGCCTCCAGCCCGGTCTGGCCCATGTAGGGGGTCGATCCCACAGGCCGGCCGGTCGCCGCGCCCGCGCCCATCTCGGCGACGAAGCCGTAGGGCACCGCCGTGCCGGCCAGGCTGGCCACGGTGTTGGTCGGGATCAGGGAGGTCAGCGCAAACTTCAGGCGCAACACGCCAGGGCCAGGCGCATCGACGACCTGGACGCCCGGCTGGAGGTTCTGGACCAGGGCCGCATGAAAGTAGTCGAGCAGCGCCTTCAAGTCCGTCGGATCCACTGGACGCTGCTCCGCACCGGGCTCGAGGTAGACCTGGATGCGCTCGATCATGACCATGTCGTAGCTGCCCCACCGGACGTCCGGTTGCAGCCAGCACAGGAAGCCTTCCCCGCCGGGCGTGGGCTTCAATCGTCCGGGCTCCGTGAGAACTCCGACTTTGCTGACTTTGGCTTCGGCGTTGTTGGACGCCACGATCCCGGTGCTGCTCGAGCCGGGTGTGGAGCAGCTGGCAAGGAATGCGCCAGAAGCCATCGCGACGATGGCGAGATAAGGACGAGCTCGACTTCCCACTTGGACCCCTCTTTGATTTGGGGGCGAGCATAGGGGCAAACAGGCGCGCGCGCGCCTGCCCTAAAGGGCAGTAGACGCGCCCCTGGAAAGCGCACACAGTGCACGGACCAGCAAAAAAATGGGCGCGCCGATCTCCATCTCCAATTCGATGTCGTCGATGACGACGCGAGCGTCCGTCGCTCGCTCGGGAGACTGGCCGCTCCGTCTCGCGAGACCTGTCTTCGATTTTTCTCGCCAAGCCAGATCAACTCAGTTTGTTTCCCGTACCGGAATTCCTATCCATGAAAGTGCGTCTTTTCTCGCGGTTCGCCGCATTCGCAATGGCTCYCGTGCTCACCGCTTGCGCCGCACCGGCCTCGCAACAGGCATCGATAACGATCCGCCAGGGCAAGATCGAGCAGTTCAAGCCGACTGAGATCCCGACCTCCCACCATACCGGCGTGGGTGCAGTGCTCGGCGGACTGGCCGGCGTGGGGATCGGCAGCCTGATCGGCGGTGGCACCGGCCGCGATGTGGCCATGGTGGTGGGCGCGATCGGCGGCAGCGTGGCGGGCAGCCACATTGCGGACGCAAGCCGCTCGAAGGCCAGCAGATCTTCGTTCGCACCGACAGTGGCGTGCTTGTCGAGGTGACGCAGCCGGTGATGCCCGGCCTGCGAGTGGGTCAGCGGGTCTTCATCCAGGGCAATGGCGAGGCCGCTCGCGTCCTGCCCCAATGAGCTGAAGTGCCGGGCAAGTCCGCATACCCACCCAGTCCGAGGAGTCCGCATGTCCTTTCGCAGTCGTTCCGCAATCGTCATCGTTTATTGCCTCGTCGCCAGTGGCTGCGCCAACTATCAGCCTCTGCCGTCGATCATCGGGGGCTTCATGTCCCCGCTCGTGGCGCGAACCAGTTGCATCGACGCTGTGTCGCGCGAGTTCAAGGCGCCAAGGGAAAACGTGAAGCCAATCAGCGATTCGATGAGCATGGAGCAAGGGTTCTACGTCGTCACCCTCAGCATCGGTGCCGGGCAACCTGCAGTCAACTGCACGGTCAACGAGAACGGCGTCGTCTCCGACGTGATTCGCGCGCGCTGAAGCGCGTCCAGCGGAGCAAGCCTCCACCGGCGTACCTGTTTTTCGACAGTCCCCTTGGAATCGTGGTTCGACAAGACATGGAAGCCGGGTGAATTCGAGCGCGTGAACTGATCCATGTCCGTTCCGGTACGGCAGYACCTGGACACGTCGATGAGCGTCATGAATCCCGTCGTCGTCGCCGACAACGCCGTGGTCATACTGATCTTTGGCATCCTCTCAAATCACGTCACTCCACCCAGGCGAGAATTGGGCTTGGTCACCGAATGGAGTTTTCATGAGTTGGGTCACCATTGTTTGGGCCATGGTCGGGTCCGCGTGCCTCATGCTGGCCGCCGTGCATTTGCCAGTGTGGGTGAAGGATCGGGCAGCCTGGCCGAGTTTGTTCTTTTCGGCCTTGGCGGTGGCGACCGCTGCGGTTGCCTTCTGCGAACTCGCCATGATGAAAGCGCAGGCGCCAGAAGAGTTTGCGCTTGCGAATCGCGCGGGGCAGGTGGCGGTCTG
Source organism: Variovorax sp. P4_D9 (assembly GCF_056401695.1). NCBI lineage: Bacteria > Pseudomonadati > Pseudomonadota > Betaproteobacteria > Burkholderiales > Comamonadaceae > Variovorax > Variovorax sp. P4_D9. The sequence goes on along the minus strand of NZ_JBFUIU010000212.1, from coordinate 10,125 downwards.
GCTCGCCACCGTGTCGCTGGTCGGTTTCGTGCGCAGCTATCTCAAAAGCGGTCGCGCCTGGTTGGGGTGGACAGTCGTCGTACTGCGGACCTTCACGTTGCTGCCCAACGTCCTGAGCGGTCGGTCACTGAACTTCAAGGAGATCTCGGCGCTACGCGCCATTCCGTTCCTGGGCGAGAACGTGTCGATCGCCATCGGGACGCCCAATCCGTGGATGCTGGTCGGCCAGTTGGCGATGGGCCTGCTCGCGATTTTTGTCCTGGATGCCAGCCTCTCGACATGGCGTCGCGGCGACAGGGCCGCTGCGCTCACCATCGGCGGCACGGCCTGCTTCTTCGCCCTGGGTGGTGTGGGTCAGGCGGTGCTCGTGTTCTGGGGCATTGTCGAGGCGCCGATCACGGTCAGCCTGTTCTCATTGGGCATTGTCTTCGCGATGGCCTACGAACTGAGTCGCCATGTGCGTCACGCGGCGAGACTGCTCAACGAGTTGCGCGAAAGCGAGGAACGCATGACGCTCGCCACGCAGGCCGCGAACCTCGGCCTCTGGACGCGCGATATCGCGAGCGGCACGTTCTGGGCAAGCCCGAAGACCCGGCAACTGTTCGGCTTTTCGTCGGGCGAGCGAATCGAACTGGAGTCTTTGCTCTTGAAGGTGCATGTGGACGACCGGGACATGGTTCGCCTGGCATTCTCCGAGGCGGCGCGAGGGGACAGGGCCGGCCGCTACCAGATGGAGTTTCGCGTCGGCGGTCCCGAAGGCGGCTCGCGGTGGCTCTCGGCGCAGGGGCAGTTCGAATTCGAGCGTCGGCGCGCTGTCCGTATCCGGGGCGTCTGCAGCGACATCACCCAAAGCAAGGCCGCCGAGCGCGAGAACCTGCGTCTGCGCGACGAGATCGCTCACGCAGGCCGCCTGTCCGTGATGGGTCAATTGGCGGCTGCGCTGGCCCATGAAATCAACCAGCCGCTCGGCGCGATCCTGCGCAATGCCGAAGCCGCCGGCCTCATGCTGCAATTCGATCGCCCGGACCTCGATGAACTTCGCGCGATCGTCGACGACATCCGCGCCGATGACCAGCGCGCGGGGGCCGTCATCGATCGCATGCGCGCGATGCTGCGGCGCCACGAGATCGAGGTCATGCCGCTGAACGTGCATGAGCTCGTGGAGAATGTCGCCTCATTGGTTCGTCCCGAAGCCGCTGCGCGGCAGATTCGCGTGGTGCTGCAAGTTGCGCACGATCTGCCCGCGGTCCTGGGCGATCGAATCCATCTGCAGCAGGTGCTGCTCAACCTGATCTCCAACGGCATGGACGCCATCGACGAGACCGCACACAAGGTGCGCAGCATCGTGGTCATCGCCATGCGCCGCGGGGACGAGACGGTCGAGATCGCTGTCAACGACAACGGCTTGGGGATTCCCAAGGAGGGGATTGAGCAGATCTTCGGGTCGTTCTTCACCACCAAGCCGACCGGGATGGGCATGGGCCTGTCGATCTCGCGCACCCTGGTCGAGGCACACGGCGGGCGGCTGTGGGCCGAGAACGTGGAAGGTGGCGGCGCCAGCCTGCGCTTTACGCTACCGGTCTCGCCGGCCGGTAGGCCAGCGATGGCGCCGCCTGCGCCGGGGCGATCTTCGGAGCAAGTGCGATACGCAGCATGAATCGCGCATTCGGATCGCTCGCGAAGCAAGTTCGGCGAAATGCCCCTTTCCGGGAGCGGACTCCAGACTGCTACTTCGACGCAACGATCGCCGGGGGCTTCCAGGTTCCTGCACCGGCCGGCAGGATCGAAGGCGGCGATTCCTTGGGCCAGTACAGGCGCATCACCAGGTAGACGGTGTCGTTCGGCGCAGGCAGCCAGTTGGATTCGAGCGCCTTGCCTGGCGAGTCCTTCTGGATGTAGAGCGTGAGCGAGCCGTCGGCGTTCTTCTTCATCGCCGACACCATCGGCGAGTTGACGAGATAGCGGTTGAGCGGATTCTTGATCAGAAGCTGGCTCTTGCCGTCGTACATCGTCACCGACCAGAAGGCGTTGACAGGCGGAAGCTGCCCGGCGGGGAAGGTGATCGTGTAGTGGTGCTTGCTGGCGTCGATGGTCTCGCCGTTCGCCGTCACGCGGGTGAAGGGATACGTCGCTTCAGCGGGGTCGTTGCCGTAGATGCCGGACTTTGCAGCGGCAGCGCGCATCAGCCAGTCGCCCTTGAAGAAAGCACGATCGCCAAAGAACGAACCGACGCTCCAGCCATTGATGTTCTTCACCCCGCTGGCCGCGAACTTGTCGACCTTTTCGTCGCCTTCCTTCATGGCCAGCAGAACGGCGGCCTTGTGTTCGAGCGAAAGCTCCTTGAACTCGAAGGTCTTGCCCGGCCCGATGCCGATGCGGGCGAGCCTGGCCCGTACGTCCTTGTCTTCCGGGGTGGGCGGCACGTACTGAAGCGCGGCGTCCAGGTATTCGAAGTAGTTCTGTTTGATCCCGGCCGTCGTGGCCGGTACGAATGTGACGGCCGGGGCAGCGGGCGGCGCGGGTCGCTTCAGAAACGCGGAGAGCGGCTGCGCCTTGTAGCTCGCCTGCACCTTCTCGACGTTCGAGATGTCCTTCGGGTTGAAGAGCTGGGTGCGGATGAGGGAGAGCGAGAACGGGGTCGTCGAGGTGAAGACCTTCTTGATGCCCGGGGGCGTCTCACCCTTCCAGTCCGGGCCGACCACCATGTAGTCTCCTGGCGCGCTGCCAGTAGCGCGGGTGCCGATGTAGCCGTAGTTGTACGTGTTGCCGTCGATAAGCTGCACGGCGTAGTAGCGCCGCTTTTCCACTGCGGGAACCGAAATCACCATCGGCTCTGCGCGCAGGTCCATCCAGACGAAGGAATAGGGCGTGTCGCTGTTGGGCGTGACGATCGCTGTATCCTGGTAAGTGGCGACGTGGTGCTGGTTGTTGAGCTTGTTGAAGGGCGCCTTGAACTGGCTGGACTTSGWGTCCACSGCGAACTCRTWCATCACWGCRTAGTTCATCACGAGCGGAAGACCGTAGACGAACCCCTCTTCGGCGATCGCCTTGGTCTCCGCAATGCTGGGCGCTGCCACGCCTCTCGCAGCGTCGTGGCTGATCGGATCGACCTTGCTGGCGCAGCCAACCGTCAGGCTGACTGCCCCGGCGAGCATCATCCATTTCACCAGTTCCGCTTTCATGTTTGATCTTCTTCCTTACAGATAGTGGTCCGTGCACTGTTGCGACGGCCCGCGCGATGATGACACCGGCCCCAATGGGTTGGCAACTGCCCTAAAGGGCAGTGTCGATGCACCTTAGCCTGAGGTACTACGTGCGTTCAGGCCTTGCGCGCCGATGGCGAAGACCATTGAGATGGGGGCACGACTTTCTCCGCTCTCGGATCGCCGACGTAGTGGGGGGACATGATCTGGACGCCGGCTTCGTTGAACACATCGAGCGCGTTGGCGTGCAACATGTGCAGCACTTCCGCCCGCGTGCGAGGTCTTTCCGGAACGGCTTGGCAGACGAGGCGGTATTCAATATAGAAATCCGACAGCGCGGTCTGGAACACCTTGGGCTTCGGCATGTCCAGGATGCCCTCCGTGCGTCCGGCGGCTTCGATCAGCATGGCCTCGACCTGCCGCCACGGGGTGTCGTAGCCGATGGTCAAGACGGTGTCAAGAATGAAGCCCTGGCCCAGCGCGGCGCGCGAATAGTTCTTGGTGACAGATCCCATGATGAGGGAATTGGGGAGGCTGATTTCCTCGCCCAGGCCCGTCCGGATCTTGGTCGTGAAGGTGCTCAGTTCAGTGACGGTGCCTTCCTGATCCTGGATGCGGACATAGTCCCCGATTCGAATCGTGCGCGAATACATCAGGATCAGGCCGCTCGCACCTTGCCCGACGAGGCTGGAGCCGCCGAGGGTCAGCATCAGGCCCACCAGCACGGTGATCCCTTTGAAAGCCTCGCTTTGTGATCCCGGCAGGTAGGGGTAGGCCATCGCGATCGCGAACAACCAGACCGACACACTGAAGATTCGCCGGGACGGGGCGGCCGAATCGCGATCGAGCCAGCCGATGGCGCCCGAGCCACGCTCGACGCGGTCGAAGATCGGCCGGACTGCGCCGATCACACCGCGCGCAAGCAGCAAGATGACCGCGGCGATCGCCAGATCGGGCAGCGCCCCCAGCACGCCGTTGCCGATATGCCGGAAGACGCCGAACAGGAAATCACCCAGTTCTTCTCCCCAAGGGCGGGTGTAGGAAAATCGRGTCAGCACGAAGACCAGCCATTCGTAGACCAGGAGGACGGCCGCCGACCAGGCAACAACGTTCACCAGGCTTCGCGCAATGGCACGCATGCGCGAGCTGTGGACCAGCGGCGCACCCGCGAGCWGCATGCCGGCGGCCTTGGATTCAAACAGATCGGCGGTGCGCACGAATATGTCGCGCGCCGAACGCGCCAGCCGATCCAGATGGCCAGCACCGCGATCAGCGTCGCCAGTGCGCTTTCGGCTGCGCCGCGCAGCAGCATGCTGCGATCCCGCGACTCTCTGGTTGCATCGATGGCACCTCGCAGCGCCTGCTGCGTCGATTCCGTGGTCGCCTCAAGCGTCTGCGCGCCGGTGGTGTCGACGTCCCCAGGCGTGAGAATCAGCGCGAACTCGCCATCGATCGATACGATGTTTCCTTGGGGCACCTTTTCGACGCTGACCACGCCGGCACCTCCCTTGTCGAGCATTTCGGCGATGGCGCGTTCGAAACGCCTGGCGCGGTCCGCCGGTGTCACGCCAAGGAACGAATCGCGCAGCACGGCCACCTTGCGATTCAGTACTGTGACCTCGGCTGCGTCCGGCGAGGCGGGCGCAGGCGACGCAGTGGGGAGGCCGGCTTGTGCGGCGGCCATCAGCATGACCAGAACGAGGGCCTGCAATGATCGCCATCCCAAGGAGAAGTTCATGGCGCTGCGCTCCGCAATGCGCTTAATCGTTCAGTCATTCATCAGTAGGGCGCCGACACGACGGTGTAGTACACGCCGTTGGCGCCGTAGTACGGCCGGAACCACGTGCTGCCGACCTGGTAGTAGGTGATGCCGGCCTGACTCACGATTACCGCGTCGCGCGGCACAGTCGCGTAGTTCACGCCCATTGAATAGATCGGGCGCGCAGCACTGGCGACCGCGGCGCCGGCGGCCAGGCCGACGACCGCACCCGCAGCGACCGCGCCGGCGCAGTTGTAGCAGCCCGCGTGGTAGTACGGCACCGCCATCGGTGCGTGGTAGGGCGCATAGCCTGCGTAGCCGTAGGCCGGCGGGCGGTAGGTGCTGAAGCCTCCGGCGGTCGTGTGCACGGCGCCGTAACCCGGCACACCGGCAGAGTGCCCGCCGTAGATGTTCGTGTGGCTGACCGCACCGTCCCAACTCCGTGAGGTGGAGCCGCCCCATTGATTGACGTGCGTGGCGCCGCCGAAGCCACCGAAGGAATGGCCGCCGAAGCGGTTGGCGCTGGCCCAGGCGGCCGCCGTCTGGTGGAAGCTCGCCGCCATGAGCGCTGCCAGCACGAGCGGAAAGACCTTGGTGTTTGTCATGGTGCGTTCTTCCTGTTCTTGGGTTTGGCAGCCTTGGCGGTTTCGGGCGGCTTCGGAGCCGCGAAGGCGATCTTCTTCGCATTCGCCGCGTTCAGCGCCGCGAAGGCCTCCGCCGCGTTCACGGGGTCGAGCTTCCAGTTCGACAGCTCCACCTGGTGGCGCAGCTGCAACGGGTCGCCGCGGAACACCGCGCGCATCTTGCGCGGCAGCTTGTCGTCGGCGCCGATCCAGATCTGCATGAACATCTGGTCGCTGGCGATGGCCACCATCTCGGTGGACGTGCCGCCGACGGTCTTCGACGGGCCGATGTAGAACGCCTTGACGAGGCCGTCGGTGAGCGCCTTGAAAGGGTCGCTGCCGACGACGTCGGCAAAGGGGAAGTAGATCGCGGCGTGGTCGAAGGCCTGCTTGAGCATGGCATCGATGGTGGGCGGCGCCGGCGCCACGGCGACCAGGTTCTCGGCCGGCGCGAAGGCTGTGATGGTCTTGCCGTCGTAGAAGAACTCCGAGGCGGGCCCGTCCCCGAGAGTGACCACGCGCAGCCTGTCGGGGCGCTGCAGCAACACCTCGGAGGTGGTTCCGTAGGCCAGCGCGGGGCCGACGCTGCTCGGGCTCTCGTAGGTGGCGACGACCGTGAACGACATCGAATGGGGGGTCGTCAGAGCCCCGCCCATCGCGCGCAGCAGGTCAATCGCCTTGACTTCGAGTTCAGGCTGGGTCGACTTGGCGGCCAACCTGACGGGCTTGGCGGGTGCCGGCTGCTGTGCCATTGCATCCGCCATCAGCGACAGGCTCAGCCCAACCAGCAATGTGCAGGCGCGGCGTTGGAATTTGATCATTGCGGATTTCCTCTATCGACGTTGACGGGCTGCAGGGCTGGTTCGCGGACACAGGATCTGCTCGTGGCTGGATGCAACGTGCGGCTCGTTTCGGTGCTCAGGATAGTGACAAAGGCCTCCGGGCACACCTTCCCTTTCGGGCAGTAGGCGGTCACCCGCTCAGGTTCAGCCTCGGCGCGGAGGAGCGCGAAATCGGTCGATGCGACATGGAGTTGACCATCGTGGGGATCGTAGAAGCGTCGATGGTAAATTCTCGGATCAGGGTGGCCAGGAAGCGATATCGCGGGCGCAGTAAGCTTGAACGCTGGAGCCAGGTGTGCCGCTCGGCATCAAGCAGCGTCGATTTTCCCGAATCCGGGGCAAGCACTTCAATCAACGGGCAGGCCAGGCTGATGTACTTGAAGGAGGACCGTGAAGCAGAAGAAGTCAGACGAATGTTGTCGAGCCGGGTTCCTCGCTGTCGGCCGACGACATGCCGCCGCGCGGGCCGGCGATCGCGTGCACCTTCAGCAGGCGCGGCGCGACCGCGTTGCCAATGGCATGGGTTCGATTGACGAAGCAGGCAGGCAGGCTGAGGATCGCGATGGCAGCGGTACCGGCCTTCGATTCGCGCTGTCAGTCGAGATGGAACTCGCCGCAGCATGAACGTGATCGAACCCATCGTTCACATCGTGGATGACGACGAGTCGTTTCTCGCCGCCACGTCTCGATTGCTGGTCGTCAGCGGTTTCAATGTGCAGACCTTCTTGTCCGCAAGCGAATTTCTTGCGCAGTGCGACAACGATGCGCGCGGCTGCGTGGTGACGGATTTGCAGATGCCCGGATTGAACGGGCTCGATCTGCAATCGGCGCTCGCGCTGACGCGCAACCCGCTGCCGCTCGTCTTTTTGACCGGACACGGCGACATTGCTTCGACCGTGCGCGCAATGCGGGGCGGCGCGGAGGACTTTCTGGAAAAACGAGCCCCCAAGGAGGAACTGGTCGACGCCGTACGGCGCGCCCTGGCGCGGGACGGGCGTGAGCGCGAGGCGAGGGCTCGCCAACGTGAGCTGGAGCAGCGCTTCGGCGGCCTGTCGGTGCGAGAGCTCGAGGTACTCTCCCATGTCCTGCGGGGGCGGCTCAACAAGCAGATTGCAGGCGATTTGGAAATTAACGAGCGCACTGTAAAAATGCATAGGATGGCGTTCATGACGAAACTGGGCGTACGGTCCGTCGCGGCGCTCTCGAGGCTGTCGCAGGAGGCTGGTTTATCGACGGCAGTCATGCAAAGCTTCCCTAAAGGGCAGTAGACAGCGGGTTCGTGGGGGCCCAAAGTGCACGTCGACCTCCAATGAGCACCACCACTCCTTTCTATGTCGCGGTCGTCGATGACGACGAGAGCCTTTGCCGATCGCTTGGCAGATTGCTGCGTGCGTCGGGCATGCAGCCGATCACTTACGGGTCGGCAGAAGAGTTTCTCGCAGACACGAAAAAGCCCCGGTTTGATTGCCTGGTGTTCGATGTCCAGCTCGGGGAGATGTCGGGCATTGAACTGGCTCGGCACATCGTCGCCGAAGGCGGCCACGCGCCTTTCATTTTCATCACCGCGCACGACGACCGGGAAACGCGCGCCGCCGCCCAAGCCGTCGGCTGTGTGGGCTACTTTCTCAAGAAAGATGCCGGGGTCGATGTGCTCGAGGCGATCCGCCGAGCGGCTGGCTGAGCACGAACCTCTGCCATCGACGTTGCGCGCCTATCTGACGGCGGAACCCTAGAAGCTCACTGCCAGTCCGACCGAAAATCCCGACACCTTTTGACCGAACATGTGGCGCAGCATCAGCCGCGTGCGGGTGACGAAAAGATCGTGTGCACTCGAGTCGAGCTCGAGTCCGACCCCGACCGAGTTCAAGGAAGAGAATCCGAGCACCCCGGCCTGGTCCCCGAGATAGCGGGTGTACGCGTACTCCAGCACATAGCGCACCGGGCGCTCCAGGGCCGTGAATCCCGTCGGAGCCCGATAGCGGCTCCATAGGCTGGCCGTGACGGCGTCGGCATGGCCCTGCACGGCCAGTGAACTGCTGCTGAGACTTTGAAGCCGGATGTTGGTGTAGCGCAGTTCGACGTCAATTTCGTTCTCGGGCCGATAGCGCTCGTAGTCCAGCATCAACGAGGCGCCGAGGCCGTAGGCGTCGAGACGGCCCCTGTCAAGGAAATCGAGTTCGGGCCCGGAACTTCGCCCGATAAGGACTCTTGCAATCGCYAGGTCGCTTGCGACGCGCCCGAGCGCGAGATTGACGATCGGCCTGAACTTGAGATCGGGCATCACAGGGAAATCCCATCCCATGCCGCCGGTCAGGGCGCCGTTGTTCCACTTCACCGGGATTGCACGCTCCTGGCGACCGTTGCTCGCATAGAACGTGGGGTCGTAGCGGCTCGCGGCAATGCCGCCTTCGAGATAGAGCGGCACCGACGGGCTGACGGTGAATCCGCCGGCGACCTGCGACATCGCTATCGTCGGATTGCCGGTCTGCGGGCTGGAAATCGACAGCGAACTCGAAACGAGGTCAGGCACGACGGCATAGCTCATCAGGGCGAGCACACTGTTGACGCGCTGTTGAAGCTTGGCCGAAGTCACGATGAAGTCGGCCGGCTGTTGGGCCTGCGCGCAAGGGACGAAGAATTCGACGCAAAGCACAAAGGCGGCCAACCGGATGAGCCTCATGCAGGGATGTCTGAAAGGAGAAGGAAGAAAGGCCGGCATCGGCGACCCGCCTCGGACGCCCCGGTCCTGCTGATCGGAGGCCATCTTCCTTGACGTTCTGCGCTTCAATCAGCGTAACAAAAAGGGTGCCAGCCCGCACCTTCCCCTTCGGGCAGTAGACGGCGAACGCCCTGTAAGCCCATAGTGTCGACGGGACTTGAGCGCTTGAGATTGAGGGAGCGACGGGCCACGCAGGAATGCGCAATGAGTCAACGAAGAGCCTTGTGCCTGGCCGGCCCTTGCGAAATCGACCAAACGGTAGCGGGCAGCGGGCATCAGCCACGCARCAGCAACAGGCCGGGTTACCCGCTTGCGCGGCTGCCTCGAAGGCCGTGGCTAAACCGTCAAGTGAAGCTCGAAGCGCACCACACGGGCCCCTATGAAACCCAGTCACCTTCTCCAGCACCGAACACATGGATTCTCGTCTTCGTTTTCGCGGCATGACTGCCGCACTCTTACTCGCCATGGGCGTGCTGGCGCCGACGCTGTCTGCTGCACAGCAGTCGCGGGCCGACCCCGCTGCCGACAACTGGCAGTTCAGCCTCTCGGTGTACGGCTATCTGCCAAGCCTGAGCGGCTCGACGAGCGCGCCGGCGGGCACGGGTGGCGCGTCCATCAACGTCAGCGCCGACAAGATCATCGACAAGCTGAAGTTCACGTTCATGGGTTCGTTGGACGCGCACAACGGGCGCTGGGGCTTCTTCACCGATCTCATCTATCTCGATCTCGGCGGCAGCAAGTACCGCAGCCGCTACTTCACGATCGGGGACGTCGGGCTCCCGGCGGGCACCACGGCAGATCTCGGCTTGAACCTCGAGGGTTCGATCTGGACAACGGCGGGCGAGTACCGCGTGGTGTCCGATCCGGCGTTGACGCTGGACCTGCTCGCCGGCGCGCGCATGTTCCGCCTGCGGCAAACCTTGAGCTGGAACATCGCCGGCGACCTCGGGCCGGTCGCGACCGCCGCGCGTTTGGGCAG
>NZ_JBFUIU010000211.1:0-12553 GCF_056401695.1 Variovorax sp. P4_D9 | reverse complement strand
GCCCTCGGGCGACAAGGCCGACGAGGTCTATGGCCGCATGCTCAAGAAGCCGGCGMCCGAGCGGCTCAAGCTGCTGCGCGAGAGCGAAGGCGCGCAGGGCCAGTTCTTGTGGGCGATCCTGCGCGACAGCTTCCACTACGCCGCGGTGCACCTGGCGACCATCGCCGAGAGCGCGCGCGACATCGACTTCGCGATGCGCTGGGGCTTCGGCATGAAGCAGGGCCCGTTCGAGCTCTGGCAGCAGGCCGGCTGGACGCAGGTCGCCAAGTGGATCCAGGAAGACATCGATGCGGGCAAGGCGCTCTCGAGCGCACCGCTGCCGAAGTGGGTGTTCGAAGGCCCGGTGGTCGAAGCCGGCGGCGTCCACACGCCGGCCGGTTCGTGGAGCGCATCGAAAAACAGCTTCGTCGCCGCCCGCAAGCTGCCCGTGCATGAACGCCAGCTGTTCCCCGAGAGCGTGCTCGGCGCCGATGCGCCCGATGCCAACAAGGCCGGCACCACGATCCAGGACGAGGGCGACGTGCGCCTCTGGACGCTCGACGGCGAGGTGCTGATCGCCAGCATCCACTCGAAGATGCACGCGATCAGCCCGGACGTCGCCGAGGCTCTGGCGGCCGGCGTCGAATTGGCCGAGAAGGAATACAAGGCGATGGTGATCTGGTCGCCCGACGAGATGTTCTCGGTCGGCGCCGACCTGCAGGCGATGCTGCCGGCCTTCGTGGTTGCGGGCATCAGCGCGGTCGAAGGCGCGGAGCAGGAGCTGCAGAACGTCATGCTCAAGATCCGTTACGCCAGCGTACCGGTGGTGTCTGCCGTGCGCGGCATGGCGCTCGGCGGCGGCTGCGAGATCGCGGTGCATTCGGCGAAGCGTGTCGCGGCGATGGAAAGCTATATCGGCCTGGTCGAGGTGGGCGTGGGCCTGGTCCCGGGCGCCGGCGGCCTGACCTACATCGCGCGCCGCGCGGCCGAGAACGCGGCCGCATCGACCGGCAGCGACCTCCTGCCTTTCCTGACTGAGGGCTTCACGGCCGCGGCCATGGCCAAGGTCGGCACCAGCGCGCTCGAATCGAAGACGCTCGGCTACCTGCTCGACAGCGACGTAGTCGTGCCGAACAAGGACGAATTGTTGTACGTGGCGCTGCAGCAGGCCAAGGCGATGGCCGACGCCGGCTGGCGCCCGCCGCTGCGCCGCCCTTTCAAGGTCGCTGGCCGCAGCGGCGCGGCGACCATCAAGGGCCAGCTGGTCAACATGCGAGACGGCGGCTTCATCAGCGCCCACGACTTCCACATCGCGAGCCTGATCGCCGAAGTGGTGACCGGCGGCGACATCGACGCCGGCTCGCTGGTGACCGAAGAGTATTTGATGACGCTGGAGCGCAAGGCCTTCTGCTCGCTCATCGTGCATCCCAAGACGCAAGAGCGAATCATGGGCATGCTCTCGACCGGCAAGCCGGTGCGGAACTAAGGAATTCATCATGAGCAAGCAAATCCAGGACGCCTACATCGTCTCCGCCACGCGCACGCCGATCGGCAAGTCGCACCGCGGCTACTTCCGCAACTACCGCCCCGACGACCTGCTCGCGACCACGCTGAAGGCGGCGCTCGCGGCGGTTCCCGGCCTCGATCCGAAAGCCATCGAGGACATCATTTGCGGCTGCGCGATTCCCGAATCGCAGCAGGGCCTTAACGTGGCGCGCATCGGCGCCGTGCTCGCGGGTCTCCCCAACAGCATCGGCGGCATCACGGTCAACCGCTTCTGCGCCTCCGGCTTGTCGGCGGTGCAGATGGCGGCCGACCGCATCCGCGTCGGCGAGGCCGAGGTCATGATCGCGGCCGGGGTCGAGAGCATGAGCATGGTGCCGATGATGGGCAACTCGCCTTCGCTGTCGCCCTCGATCTTCGAGCGCGAAGGCGATGTCGGCATCGCCTACGGCATGGGCTTGACGGCCGAGAAGGTGGCGAAACAGTGGAAGGTCAGCCGCGAGGCGCAGGACGCCTTCGCGCTCGAATCGCACCGCCGCGCGCTGGCCGCCCAGCAGGCCGGCGAGTTCGCCGACGAGATCACGCCAATCGAAGTCACCGACCGCACGCCCGACCTCGCCACCGGCGAGTCGAAGGCGAAGAGCCGCATCGTGAGCCTCGACGAAGGCGCGCGCCCCGACACCACGCTCGAAGGCCTGGCCAAGCTGCGCACCGTGTTCGCTGCGCGCGGCTCGGTCACGGCCGGCAACAGCTCGCAGACCTCGGACGGCGCCGGCGCGCTGATTCTGGCCAGCGAGAAGGCCTGCAAGCAGTACGATCTGAAGCCGCTGGCGCGCTTCGTGAGCTTCGCCAGCAAGGGGGTGCCGCCGCACATCATGGGCATCGGCCCGATCGAGGCGATCCCGGCCGCGCTGCGCTATGCCGGCCTGACGCAGGACGCGATCGACTGGTTCGAGCTCAACGAAGCCTTCGCGGCGCAGTCGCTGGCCGTGATCAACACGCTGGGCCTCGACCCGGCCAAGGTCAATCCGATGGGCGGCGCGATCGCGCTGGGCCATCCGCTCGGTGCCACGGGCGCCATTCGCTCGGCCACCGTGATCCATGCGCTGCAGCGCAAGAAGCTCAAGTACGGCATGGTCACGATGTGCGTGGGCATGGGGCAGGGCGCGGCCGGCATCTTCGAGCGCGTCTGACCGCGCATCAGGGCTTGTGAGCAGGCGCAGGCGTCACCGACACGACTGCATGACCATCAGGCACGGAGGCACACTGCGACCATGAAGACACACCCCCTCGACAAGGCGCTCCACCTGGTGCACAGCGACATCCAGGCCGGCTGCTTCACCGGCGCCACGAGCCCGGACTACTGGAACATGGTCGGCCCGTTCGGCGGCACGACCGCCGCGGTGATGCTGCAGTCCGTGCTGCGGCACCCCGACCTGCTCGGCGAGCCGGTGGCGGCCACGGTGAACTACGCGGCGGCAGTGGGCGAGGGCGCCTTCGAGGTGCTCGCGGTGCCGGTGCGCACCAATCGCTCGACCCAGCACTGGACGATCCAGATGTCGCAAACCGGCGACGACGGCAAGCCGCACGTGACCACCACCGGCACCGCGGTCACCGCGCTGCGGCGCGAGACCTGGGGCACCAGCGATCTGCCGATGCCCGAGGGGCCGCGGCCCTCGGAGGTCGAGCGCGCGACCATCAGGTCGGCAAGAGCCGCCTGGCTCAACCAGTACGAGATGCGCCCGATCATCGGTGCGATTCCGTCCCGCTGGGACGGCAGCGGCGACGCCAGCGAGACGCGGATGTGGCTGCGGGACGCCGACCCGCGGCCGCTGGACTTTGCCGCGCTGATGGCGCTCAGCGACACCTTCTACCCGCGGGTCTGGCTGCGGCGCGCCACGCCGGTGCCGATCGGCACGGTGTCGATCACGACCTACTTCCACACCGACGCCGCGCTGCTGGCCGAGGTGGGCACCGGCTATCTGCTGGGCCGCGCCACCGGGCAGCAGTTCCGCAACGGCTACTTCGACCAGGCAGCGCAGCTCTGGAGCGAGTCGGGGGCGCTGCTGGCCACCAGCAACCAGATCGTCTACTTCAAAGAGTGAGCGACCGAACGGGCATTGTTGCGACAATGAAGAGAACGACAAGGAGACCCGCATGACGATGAAATCCGTCGACTTCTATTTCGACTTCGGCAGCCCGGCCGCCTACCTCGCCTACACGCAGCTGCCGCACCTGTGCGCCGACACCGGGGCGGCGCTGGTCTGGAAGCCGATGCTGCTGGGCGGCGTCTTCCAGGCCACCGGCAATCGCTCGCCGGCCGAGGTGCCGGCCAAGCGCCCCTACATGAATGCCGACCTGAAGCGCTTCGCCAAGCGCTATGGGGTGCCCTTCAGGCACAACCCGCATTTCCCGATCAACACGCTGCTCTTGATGCGCGGCGCCACCGGCCTGYAGATGCGCGAACCCGAACGCTTCCGTGCGTACGTCGATGCGGTGTTCCACGCGATGTGGGTCGAGCCGCAGAATCTCAACGATGCCGCCACGGTCGCAAACGTGCTGCAGGCGGCCGGCTTCGATGCCGCGCAACTGCTGGCGCTCGCCAATGACCAGGAGGTCAAGGACCGGCTCAAGGCCAACACCGAGGAAGCCGTGCAGCGCGGCACCTTCGGCGCGCCGACGATGTTCGTCGGCGACCAAATGTTCTGGGGCCAAGACCGCCTCGACTTCGTCCGCGAGGCCCTCGCGTCCTGATCTTCAATCACACCAAGGAAAACCCATGAGCGACATCCTCGTCCACACCGAAGCCGGTGTGATGACCCTGACCTTCAACCGCCTCGACAAGAAGAACTCGATCACCAGCGCGATGTACGGCGAACTGGCCGACGCGCTGGCCCAGGCCGAGCAGGACGGCGCCGTGCGCGCGGTGCTGATCCAGGGCGACGCCACGATCTTCAGTGCCGGCAACGACATCGGCGACTTTCTCAACCAGCCGCCGTCGACACAGGAGTCGCCGGTGTTCCGCTTCCTGCGCGGCATCGCGAGCTTTCCGAAACCGATCGTGGCCGCGGTCTGCGGTCCGGCGGTGGGCATCGGCACCACGATGCTGTTCCACTGCGACCTGGTCTATGCCGGCGACAACGCGGCCTTCTCGATGCCCTTCGTGAACCTGGGCCTGTGCCCCGAAGCCGCGTCGAGCCTGCTGGTGCCGCAGATGTTCGGCTACCACCGCGCGGCCGAGGCGCTGCTGCTCGGTGAACCTTTCATGGCCGAGGCGGCGCTCGAAGTGGGCTTGGTCAACCGCGTGGTGCCGCCGACCGAGGCCAATGCCATCGCCCAGGCGCAGGCCCGCAAGCTGGCAGCCAAACCATTGAGCGCCTTGATCGAGACCAAGCGGCTCATGAAGAAATCGCAGCTGCCGGCACTGCTCGAGCGCATGGGCGAGGAAGGCCAGAGCTTCGGCCGCATGCTGCGCGAGCCGGCGGCGCGCGAGGCCTTCACGGCCTTCATGGAAAAGCGCCGGCCCGACTTCTCGAAGGTCTGAGTGCAGGCGCTGGTGGCGCCTGGGTTGCCATCGAGGTGTCTGCGAACTCAGTCCGATTGGCTCAGATGCTCTCGAATCGCCGTGCTCAGCGTCAAGCAGATCTTTGCCTTCGGCGCGCCCTTCAGCCAGGCCAGGCCCACCGGGGGCAGGTTCCATGGCAGCGGTTGGGGCAGCATGTGCGCGGCGCCTCCTGCCGCAACCGCACGGGCGACATCGCTGGGGAGGATCGTCACGCCGCGGGGCATCTGGAGGAGCGCCGACGAGATCGTGCCTACCGCATAGGCCTCCAAGGCGGGAACCGGCACGCGCTGCCCAGCCGCCGAGAAGATGGCGTCGATCATCTGCCGAATGGGCGTGTGGGTCGGCGGGAAGATCCAGTCCATTTCCGAGAGTCGGGCGATGTCGAGCAGGGGCTGGCGCATCAACGGACCTGCACTCGGCCGGGCCACCACCAGATGCGCCTGCTGCCGGTACAGCAGCACCTGCTCTAGGTCATCCTCGGTGCTGGCGCTGGAGAATCGACACACCGCGCAATCCAGTGATCGTTCGCGCAGCGCGCCCAGCAGGGGCGCGGTGGTGTCTTCCTGCGTATGCAGCAAGAGCCGTGGGCGCAACTCGAACAGGTGCTTCCACAATGCGTCCAGCGCCGGCGGAGACACGTAGGGAATGAGACCGATGCGAAGCCGTCCCTGCCGCCCTTCGCGCACACCTTCGAGTTCCCTGAGCAATGCCTCGTTGTCGGCGAGGGCGAGCCGTGCCCGGGCGACCACGACCTCGCCTGCGCCTGTCGGCTCCAGACCGCGCCGGGTGCGCAGGAAGAGCGGCTGCATGAAGATGTCCTCGATGTCGGCCAGGGCCCGCGTCACTGTCGGCTGGCTCAAGGACAGCTGCCTTGCGACCCCGGTCACCGAGCGATGCCGGTCGAAGGCCAGCAACAGGGCGTAGTGCCGCATCTTCAATCGGCCTTCAAGGCGCGCCGCCAGGGGATCAACCTTAGACATAGAAAAAATAGCATGCATGTATGCATAGATATTCTATTTTTTCTATTCGACGATCTACACTTTTCCCGACCTCCTCGTTCCTTCGCAGGCGTTGATAATGATCTCTCGCATCCGTCGCGGCTTCGCCGCAATCGCACTGTCCGGTGTCGCCGCCTTCGCTTGCGCGGCTTTTCCCGAGAGGCCTATCACCCTGATCGTCCCCTGGGCAGCGGGTGGGTCGACCGACATCCTCGCCCGCTCCTTGGCCGAGCAACTGACCCGATCCCTTGGTCAGCCGGTCATCGTCGACAACCGGGCGGGGGCCTCCGGGAACATCGGCTCCAATATGGTGGCCAAGGCCAAGCCCGACGGCTACACGCTGCTCGTGGGTTCGATGAGCACGCACGCCATGAATCCGGCAATGATGCCGATGCCGTTCAAGGGGGTCGAAGACTTCACCCCGATCGCTCAGCTTGCCAACGTGGTGAACACGCTGGTGGTCAATCCGTCGGTGCCGGCGAAGAACGTGGCGGAACTAATTGCCTATGCGAAGGCCAACCCCGGCAAACTGGCTTACGCGAGCGCGGGTGGCGGGTCCACGAATCACCTGAGCGCGGTGCTGTTCGAGAAGGCCGCCGGCATCGAGATGCTCCACGTGCCCTACAAGGGCGGGGCTCCTGCAGTGCTGGACACCGTGAGCAATCAGACCCAGGTGCTCTTCTCGGCCGGCACTCAAACGCTTCCGCACGTCAAGGCCGGCAAGCTCAATCTGCTTGCAGTGACCGAGGGCAAGCGCTCGTCGCTGCTGCCCCAGGTTCCGACCGTTGCCGAGACGCTGCCGGGCTACGAGCTCGGCGTCTGGTACGGCTTGTTCGGGCCTGCGAACATGCCGAAGGACTTGGTCGAGCGACTGAATGACGCGGCGAACCAGGCGTTGGCCGATCCGGCGATTCGCGCGCGCATGGATGCCATCGGCGTCGAGATCGTCAAGGGGACGCCGCAACAGTTCGCCACCGTGCTGCGTCGCGATGCCGAACGCTACGGCAAGGTCATCCGCGATCTCAACATCAAGGCCGATTGATGGCGACCGGGAGCCGCGCGTCGGTTCTTTGTCTGCCTCTCGACCGGGTTGCCGCGCTGTGCGATGCACTGTCACGGTCGCGCGACTTTGCCCGGGTGATGCAGGTCGTAGAGGACGCTCGCCGTGACCTGCTCGGGGAGGGTCTGCTGACCGTCAACCTGCGCACCGATCGCCTCCCCGGCCGATCGACATCGCAGGCGCAAGATTCCGGCACGGAACTCCAGCGCATCTGGAGTTCGGATGTCGACGCCTATCCCGTCGCCGGCCGCAAGCGCAAGTCATGGACGCCCTGGTCGCTCCAGTTGCTCGCACGTGCGGAGGTGTTCGTCGGCGAGGGCCCCGCGGCCCTGAAGGAGGCTTTCAGCGACCATGCGCTGATTGCTTCCCTGGGCTTGCAGTCGATCGTCAACGTGCCCGTGCTCGATGAGCAAGGCGACTGTTTTGCGACTTTCAACGTTCTGACGCCGCGCGCCAGTTGGGAGCCTCGGGACATCGTCGCGATTCGGCTGCTGGCGCTGCTTGCGACGCCGGCGGTTGCTCGCGAGGCCTTCAAGCTTTCCTGATTCGGCGCCGCCGAGCAGCAATCAATCGAATCGACCATGAGCTTCACCACACGCCCCGAAATCGTCGGTACCTTTGGTGTCGTCGCCTCCACGCACTGGCTGGCTTCGCAGACCGCGATGGGGGTTCTCGAGCGCGGCGGAAATGCGTTCGACGCTGCGGTGGCCGGTGCCTTCGTGCTTCAGGTGGTCGAACCGCACTTGAACGGACCCGGTGGCGAGGTGCCGATCCTGCTGTGGGACGAGCGCCAGCGCAGCATGGTGTCGATTTGCGGGCAAGGGGTGGCGCCCGAGGCGGCAACGGTTGACGCATTCCGGCGCATGGGCCTCGAGCAGGTCCCCGGCATCGGGCTSCTGCCGGCCACAGTGCCGGGTGCCTTCGGCGCCTGGTTGACGCTGCTGCGGGACCGCGGAACATGGTCGCTCGCCGACGTGATGGCGCCCGCCATCGGCTATGCCCGCGATGGCTTTCCGTTGGCACCCCGCGCTGTGCAGGCCATCACTGCGGTGCAGGACCTGTTTCGCGCGCATTGGCACTCTTCGGCCGCCGTCTGGCTTCACGACGGCCGGGTGCCCGCGCCGGGAGCGCTGTTCCGGCTGCCGCAGCTGGCCTCGAACTGGGAGCGCATCCTTCGTACCGCCCACGGGGAGGGAAGCAGCCGGGTCGAGGTCATCGATGCCGCGCTTCGCTGTTGGTACCAGGGCTTCGTGGCGTCCGCGATCGATGCGTACTACTGCACGGAGGAAGTGCGGGACACCACGGGAGAGAAGCACAAGGGCTTGCTGCGCTACGACGACCTCGCGCGATGGAAGCCTGCGGTAGAAGCGCCGCTCTGCATGGAATTCGGCCGCTATACCGTGGCGAAATGTGGCTTCTGGAGTCAGGGGCCCGCATTTCTGCAACAGATCGGCATGCTCCGCCATGCGGATCTGGAACGCCACCCGCCTCACACGGCGGGCTTTGTTCACCGCATCGCGGAAGCGGCCAAGCTGGCCTTGGCGGATCGGCTCGCGTGGTACGGCGTGGCGCCCGGTGCCTCCCGGGACGCCCAATCGGCGCTGCTGTCGGATGACTACCTGCGTCAGCGCTGGGCGCAAGTGTCGGTCCGCGCCGGCGCGGGTCTCGATCCGGGCGCCCCGCTGGGCCTCGCGCCGCAGTTGCCGGATCTGGATGCAGCGCGGCGTACGCTGCTTGCGGCAGACACCCGCTTCGGCGTCGGAGAACCCACCTTTGCAGCGCTTCCGCCGGTCACTGAATGGCTGGAACGGGAAGTGTTCATCGGCGATACCTGCCACATCGATGTGATCGACAGGCACGGCAACATGGTGGCCGCGACGCCTTCAGGTGGGTGGCTGTCTTCCAGCCCGGTGATTCCGGGGCTCGGCTTTTCGATCAATACCCGGCTGCAGATGACCTGGCTGGACGAGGGCCTGCCCAACACCCTGACGCCCGGCGTGATGCCGTGCACCTCGCTCTCGCCCTCGTTGGCGCTGCGGGACGGCGAACCGTACATGGTGTTCGGTACGCCGGGGGGAGACCAGCAGGATCAGTGGTCGCCGGCATTCTTCCTTCGTCATGCGGTGCACGGCATGAACCTGCAGGAAGCGATCGATGCTCCGGCGTGGCATGTGGACCACTTCCCGTCTTCCTTCTGGCCGCGTGAGACGACATTGAACCGCCTGACACTCGAGTCTCGCTTTTCCGATGGCGTCGTTCAGGAACTGCGCGATGCCGGCCACGGGATCCGGGTCGGAGAGCCCTGGTCGGAAAGTCGCATGTCTGCTTGCAGCCGCGAGCACGACGCACGCGGTCGATTGATCCTTCGCGCGGGTGCCAATCCCCGTGGTATGCAGGGCTATGCGGTGGGCCGATAKGGCCCTGGTCAGTCCTGCTCGATCGGCCGTGGCCGCCCGTTGTCGTCGATCGCGACGTAGGTGAAGGTGGCCTCGGTCACCTTGATGTACTCGCCCTGCGCCCTGAAGCGCTCGGCGAAGACCTCGACCATCACCGTGATCGAGGTGCGTCCGATGCGCACCAGCTTCGAGTAGAACGACAGGATGTCGCCGAGGCGCACCGGCTGCTTGAAGATAAACTCGTTGACCGCCACGGTCGCCATCCGGCCCTTGGCGTAGCGCGCCGGGATCACCGAGCCGGCCAAGTCGCACTGGGCCATGACCCAGCCGCCGAAGATATCGCCGTTGGCGTTGCAGTCGGCCGGCATCGGGATCACCTTGAGCACCAGTTCCATGTCGGCCGGAAGGCTCTTGAGCGTGGCGGTGAGGTTGGCGCTGGAATTGGCGGACATGGGCACAATCGGGGTGGGTCGGCAAGACCCCCCTTATAGAAAACAACAGCCACGATTGTCTCCCATGCGCCGCAGCGGCGAAGTACTTTCCTCTCCCCATCCCGCCTCCGCGGGCACGCCCGCCCGCGCCGACCGCTCGGACTGGGCGACCCTGCGCCGGCTTTTTCCCTACCTCTGGCGTTACAAATGGCGCGTCATGGCGGCGCTGGCCTTCATGGTCGGCGCCAAGGTGGCCAACGTCGGCGTGCCGGTGCTGCTCAAGAACCTGGTCGACGCGATGTCGATCAAGCCCGGCAGCGCCGCCTCGCTGCTGGTGGTGCCGGTCGGGCTGCTGATCGCCTATGGGCTGCTGCGGCTGTCGACCGCTGTTTTCAACGAGCTGCGCGAGTTGGTCTTCGCCAAGGCCACCGAGGGCGCGGCGCGCAGCATCTCGCTCGAGGTGTTCCAGCACCTGCACGCGCTGAGCCTGCGCTTCCACCTCGAGCGCCAGACCGGCGGCATGACGCGCGACATCGAGCGCGGCACGCGCGGCGTGCATTCGCTGATCTCGATGTCGCTCTACAGCATCGTGCCGACGATCATCGAGCTGACGCTGGTGCTGAGCATCCTGGGCGTCAAGTTCGACTCGGGCTTCGTCTGGATCACGCTGGCCGCGCTGGTGGTCTACATCGTCTTCACCGTCACCGTGACCGAATGGCGCACCAAGTACCGCAAGACCATGAACGAGCTCGACTCGGTGGCGCAGAGCCGCGCGGTCGATTCGCTGCTCAATTACGAGACGGTCAAGTACTTCAACAACGAGGGCTTCGAGGCCGGCCGCTATGACGCCAGCCTGGAGCGCTACCGCAAGGCGGCGGTCAAGAGCCAGACCACGCTGAGCATGCTGAACGCGGGCCAGCAATGCCTGATCGCGGTCAGCCTGGTGGCGATGCTCTACCGCGCCACGCAGGGCGTGGTCGACGGCCACATGACGCTGGGCGACCTGGTGATGGTCAACGCTTTCATGATCCAGCTCTACATCCCGCTCAATTTCCTCGGCGTGATCTACCGCGAGATCAAGCAGAGCCTGACCGATCTCGACAAGATGTTCGTGCTGCTCGAGAAGGAGCGCGAGGTGCGCGACGCGCCCGATGCGCGGCCCTTGGCGGGCCACGGTTCCACGGTGCGCTTCGAGGATGTCAGCTTTGCCTACGAGGCCGCGCGGCCGATCCTGAAGCATGTGAGCTTCGAGATCCCGGCCGGGAAGACGGTGGCCGTGGTGGGTCCGTCGGGCTCGGGCAAATCGACATTGGCACGGCTGCTCTACCGTTTCTACGACGTCCAGCAGGGCCGCATCACGATCGGCGGCGAGGACATCCGGCAGGTGACGCAGGCCAGTGTGCGGCAGGCGATCGGCATCGTGCCGCAGGACACCGTGCTCTTCAACGACACGGTCGAATACAACATCGCCTATGGTCGCCCGGGCGCCAGCCGCGAGGAGGTGGAGGAGGCCGCGCGGGCGGCACGCATCCACGAATTCATCGTCCACACGCCCAAGGGCTACGAGACCACGGTCGGCGAGCGCGGGCTCAAGCTCTCGGGCGGCGAGAAGCAGCGGGTGGCGATCGCGCGCACGCTGCTCAAGAACCCGCCGATCGTGATCTTCGACGAAGCCACCTCGGCGCTGGATTCGGCCAACGAGCGCGCGATCCAGTCGGAGCTCAAGAGCGCGGCGCGCAACAAGACCACGCTGGTGATCGCGCACCGCCTGTCGACGGTGATCGACGCGCACGAGATCCTGGTGCTCGAGAGCGGCGTGATCGTCGAGCGCGGCACCCATGCGCAATTGCTGGCCAACCAGGGCAAGTACGCCCAGATGTGGCGCCTGCAGAAGCTCGAGGCCGAGCCGGTGCTGTGAGGCCCATTCCCATTGATTGATTCAGGAGCGATTCGAGAATGTCGGAGAAGATTCCGCTGTTGGTGCTCAACAGCCTGTCGCAGGCCCACCAGGCGCAGGTCGCCGCAATCTATGACATGACCTACCTGCCGCTGCCGACCCAGGCCGAGCGTGCCGCGCTGTTCGCGGCCGAAGGCGGGCGCTTCCGTGCGGTGCTGACCATCGGAACGATAGGATTGACGGCTGCGGAGATCGCCGCGATGCCCAGGCTCGAACTGGTCTGTGCGATGGGTGTGGGCTATGAAGGCATCGCGGTCGATGCGGCGCGYGCGCGCGGCATCGCGCTGGCCAACGGCGCCGGCACCAACGACGACTGCGTGGCCGACCATGCGTTCGGCCTGCTGATTGGCGCGATGCGCCGCATCCGCACGCTCGACCGGCTGTGCCGCGAAGGCGTCCGGCGCGAGGCGATTGCGCATCCGCCGAACGTGTCGGGCAAGCGCCTGGGCATCCTGGGGCTGGGCACCATCGGCCAGAAGATCGCCAAGCGCGCGGCGGGCTTCGACATGCCGATCGGCTATCACAACCGGCAGCCGCGCGAGGGCGTGTCGCACCGCCACTTCGACGGCGTGCGTTCGCTGGCCGACTGGGCCGACATCCTGGTGGTCGCGACGCCGGGCGGCGCCGGCACGCGGCACCTGGTGAATGCGGCCATCCTCGACGC
>NZ_JBFUIU010000210.1:0-12563 GCF_056401695.1 Variovorax sp. P4_D9 | reverse complement strand
AGCCCGACCAGCGCCAGCGTGACCCAGTAGTAGGCGCGCTTGTCGGCCAGCCATTCGGAAGGCCAGACGCCCGTGAGGCCGTTGCTGCCGCCGGTGAAGCTGTCCCACTGGTAGGTGACGGCCCAGGTGATCTGCGCGAAGGCCAGCGTCAGCATCGCGAGGTAGACGCCCGACAGCCGCACCGCGAACCAGCCGTAGACGAAGGCGCCCAGCGCGGCCACCAAGGGCGCGACGACCAGGGCCAGCTCCATTGGCATGCCGCTGGCTCGCACCAGCAGTGCGGCGCCGTAGGCACCGAGCCCGAAGTAAGCGGCGTGACCGAAGGAGTGCATGCCGGCGGGCCCCATGATGAAGTGCAGGCTGGCCGCGAACAACGCGGCGATCAACAGGTCGATCATGAGCACCGTGGTGTAGGGCGAGCCGGCAGTGATGAACGGCATCGCCGCCAGCACCAGGCCGAACAGCGCGGCGGCAATCAGGTAGGCGCGGCCCGGACGCCGCAGCGGCTCTTCCTGCATGCCCACGTAGCGGCTCGGTGCCTGCGGCTTGCCGAACAGGCCCCAGGGCCGCCAGACCAGCACGACGGCCATCACGAGGAAGTCGACCACCAGCGTGAGCTTCGAGAACGAGACCGGGATGCCGAAGACATCGACCACGCCGAGCCAGATGCAGATCGCCTTGATCTCGGCGATCAGCAGCGCGGCGGCGTAGGCGCCGGGAATCGAGCCCATGCCGCCGACCACCACCACCACGAAGGCGGCGCCGATGGTGTTGAGGTCCATCTCGAGCGTGGCCGGCTCGCGCGGCAACTGCAGCGCGCCGCCCAGGCCCGCGAGCAGCGCGCCGATCGCGAACACCGCCGTGAAGAGCCAGGCCTGGTTGACGCCCAGCGCGCTGACCATCTCGCGGTCTTGCGTGGCGGCCCGCACCAGGGTGCCGAAGCGGGTCCGCGTGAGCAGCAGCCAGACCAGCCCAAGCACCACCGGCCCGACCACGATCAGGAACAGGTCGTAGGAGGGAAACTGCCGGCCGAGGATCGTGACCGAGCCCGACAGGCCGGGCGCACGCGGGCCCAGCAGTTCGTCGGGGCCCCAGAGCCACAGCACCGCGTCCTTGATGACCAGCACCAGCGCGAAGGTCGCCAGCAGTTGAAAGAGTTCGGGCGCCTTGTAGATGCGCCGCAGCAGCACCACCTCGATCAGCGCGCCCAGCACGCCGACCGCGAGTGCGGCCATCACCAGCGCCGGCCAGAAGCCCAAGCCGGTGCCGAGCCGGTCGACCAGCGTGTAGGCGACGTAGATGCCGACCATGAAGAACGAACCATGGGCGAAGTTCACAATGCGCGTGACGCCGAAGATCAGCGACAACCCGGCTGCCACGAGGAACAGCGAGGACGCGCTCGCCAGCCCGTTGAGCAGCTGGACGATGAAACCTGAGAAGCTCATAGCCCGATCGTTCCTTGATTAGTCGGCAGCGCGCGACTTCTTAATCTCGGCAGCCGAGGGCTGGTACTTCGCGTCGGCGCCGTCGAGGTACACGTAGTCGACCATCACGCCCTTGCCGCCGTCGTTCTTGGTGCGGCCCACGAAGGCGCCCATGGTCGACTGGTTGTCCTCGGCGCGGTAGGTGATCTTGCCGAAGGGCGTGTCGACCTGCAGGCCCTTGAAGGCGGCGACGACCTTCTCGGTGTCGGTGCTCTTGGCCTTGGCGATGCCGGCCGCGGCCGACTTGATCATGCTGTAGCCGACCACCGAGCCGAGCCGCGGATAGTCCTTGAACTTGGCCTGATAGGCCTGCTCGAAGGCCTTGTGGGCGGGCGTCGTGATGCCGTACCATGGGTAACCGGTGACGATCCAGCCGTTGGGCGCCTCGTCCTTGAGCGGGTCCATGTATTCGGGCTCGCCAGTCAGCACGCTCACCACTTCACGGTCCTTGAACAGGCCGCGCGTGTTGCCTTCGCGCACGAACTTCGACAGGTCGGCGCCGAACAGCACGTTGAAGATCGCGTCGGGCTTGGCATCGGCAAGCGCCTGCACCACGCTGCCGGCGTCGACCTTGCCGAGCGGCGTGGCCTGCTCGGCGACGAACTCGACGTCGGGCTGAGCCGCCTTCAGCAGCTGCTTGAAAGCCGCCACCGCCGACTGGCCGTACTCGTAGTTGGGGTAGACCACGGCCCAGCGTTTTTTCTTGAGCTTGGCCGCCTCGGGCACCAGCATCGCGGCCTGCATGTAGGTGCCGGGACGCAGGCGCACGGTGTAGGTGTTGCCGCCCTGCCAGGTGAGCTTGTCGGTCAGCGGCTCGCCGGCCAGGAAGAAGAACTTCTTCTGCTTGGCGAAGTCGGCCACCGCCATGCCGGTGTTCGACAGGAATGTGCCGGCCAGGATGTCGACCTTCTCGCGCGACACCAGTTCCTCGGCCACGCGCACCGCGTCGCCCGGGTTGGCGTTGTCGTCGCGGCTGATCAGCTCGATCTTCTTGCCGTTGACGCCGCCGGCGGCGTTGATCTCGTCGACCGCTAGCTCCATGCCCTTCTTGTAGGGCTCGAGGAAGGCGGGCTGCGCCTTGTAGCTGTTGATCTCGCCGATCTTGATCACGCCCTGTGCATGCGCGGGAACGAGTGCGGTGACCAGCGTGGCAACGGCGGCTGCTGTGAAGGCAAGGCGCAATGGATTCATGGAAACTCCTTGGGATCGAACAGAAAAGAAACTTCGTCGGCGGCGGCGCTCAGCGGAGCCCGTCCTCGCCCTTGATCTCGGAGACCTGCAGGCCGCCGATGCGCGGCAGCGGCCGCCCGCTGTCGGTGACCGCGACCGCGACCACGATCTCGTTGGCGCGCGGCGCGTCGGACACGCGGGCCTCGATGGCGTCGAAATGGCTGCGCACGAAGGCGGCGTCCTTGTGGCCCAGCGGCACGTCGATGGCGGTGCCGAGCGTGCCGCGCTTCTTGCTCGACGGCACCAGCGCGGCGCCCTTCTCGACCGCCACGCGCAAGGGTGCGCCGAGCTTGGGATGCAGGATCGCGGCGGCATGCTCGAGCTCGCCGGCCTCGCCGACGATCGCGGCCTTGCCATAGCTCTGCGCCTGGCCCGGCGCGATACCGAGCGCGGCCACGGCCTTCTGGCCCAGCAGCGCGCCGAGCTCCTCGCCGATCGCGATCAGCTCGTCGAGCGATTCGCTGTAGCGGCCGGCGTAGGGGTTGTCGATCACGGCGATGGCGACGGCACGGCGCGTGGGCGGGTCGATGGCCTGGCCCATTTCCTTGCGGGTTTCGTCGACCTGGATAACGAGCTTGCGGATGTTGGCACTCATTGGTTTTTTCCTTGTCTCTGCAATGCGATCGGGTTCAGCGCAGGCCGTCCCACTTTGAAATGTTCTCGGCGCGGAGCCCGCCGACGCGATCATGCACGCGGTAGCCGGTGCTCATCGCGAGGATGAAGACGATCTCGTCGGCCGCCGGCGCACCGGGCACGCGGACCTCGATGGCGTCGAACTGGCCGCGCACGTAGCTGGCGTTGATGTTGGTCAGCGGGACGTCGAGCGTGGCGCCCGGCGGACCGACCTTCTTGGTCGACGGCACGATCGACAGCGCATTGCCGGGCTGGCCGGTCTTTTCTTCGGCCTGGCCCTTGCGATAGGCCTCGCGGTCGCCCTTCCAGCCGAGCAGCTCGCGCATCGCGTAGCCGCCGGGCACATGCCACAACGCGCCGTGCTCGAGCTCGCCGGCGGCGCCGACGATGGCGCCCTTGCCGTAGGTGGCGATGCGCTCGACCGGCACGTCCATGGCGGCGCGCAGCCGATGCGCCATGTCGACGCCGACCGGGTCGAGCAGCGCCATCATCGGCAGGATGTCGGGCTCGTAGCGGCCCGCGAAGGGATTGGTCAGCACCGCGCCGATGGCGCCACGCACCAGCGGCATCGCGGCGGGTGGTCCGAACTCGTGGTGGATGTGCTCGACATGGGTGAAGACGCGTCGGATATCGATCATGAAGAAGTGCCCTGCTTTTCGTTAAGCAAATACTGAACCAACTGCATCGGCGGCGATGCTGCCCTCGCTCTGGGGCGGTGCCGCCGGAAGACCGGAGCTTAAGGGTTGCACGACCCGCCACTGCCCCTGGCAGACCAGCACCGCCGACCATGCGAGCCCCTGTTGCTGCAGCGCCGCGGCGCGCGCGGCGCCCGCATCCAGTGCACGCTGCACGACGGCGGGCGCCAAGGGGGCCACGTCGACCGTGACCGGGATGTCGCCGAGGTCGCTGTCGTCCTTGCATTCGCTCGCCGGGCGGCGCCGGATGCCGGGGTCGTCGGCATCGACCGCATTGGCGATCACGGTGGCTGCGGCATCTGCCTGGGCCGCGGTCGCCGCCAGCACCGTCACGCTGTCGGCTATGCCGAGCGAGAAGCTGCGGCCGCGCCAGCCGCTGGTGGCGACGCCGCGCACCGGATGCTCGGCGCGAATTTCGAACTGGCCATCGGTGGTGATGGGGCCGCAGTCCCGCAGGTCGAAGCGCGCGAGGTCGGCGAACAGACCGACACGCGCGGACTGCCCGGGCGTCAGGTGCAGCGCGATGTCGCCGCCGTTGTTGATCCAGGCGCGCTCGATGCCCGGGCGGTGATAGCAGGCGATGAGCTCCTGCGCCACCGCGCCGGCGACTGCCGCCATCGGCGTGATGAAGCCGGCACGGAACGGTGCGCAGGCCTCCCACATGCGACGGGCGACCGGACCCGTCACGGGGCAGTCGGCACCCACCGGGCGGCGCAGCAGGGGCAGTTCGGCCACCAGCTCGT
This sequence comes from Variovorax sp. P4_D9, assembly GCF_056401695.1. Lineage (NCBI taxonomy): Bacteria > Pseudomonadati > Pseudomonadota > Betaproteobacteria > Burkholderiales > Comamonadaceae > Variovorax > Variovorax sp. P4_D9. The sequence goes on along the minus strand of NZ_JBFUIU010000210.1, from coordinate 7,778 downwards.
CGAGCAGCACGGCAAAGCGCCGCCAGGCATGCTCGTGCGCGACCGCGACCTCGACGTCATTGCCGTTGGCTTCGGCAATGATGTCGATCGGACCGTGGTTGAAGTGCCAGCGGCCGCCGTCGAGCGCGGTGCGTTGTGCGGACATGTTCCTAGCCCAGCATCGGCGGCTGGCCGAGCGGCCAGGGATTGGCCGCATCCATGCGCAACCACTGGCGCGACACCGGCGCACCGTCGTCCTGCCAGGCGCCGCGCGCCAGTGCCTGTTCGAGCGTGAACACGTGTTCCATGTGGCCGCCGAGCGCGGCATAGTCCTCGCGCCGCATGCTGAATTCGATCGGCGCCACGATCGCCGGGGTCGGCACCGTGCCGAAGCTGTTGTCGGGCATGCGCAGCACATCGACCATCACCGTGATGCCGCCGCCCGGCCAGACATAGGCCGGCGCGCCGCCGCAGGTGACGTTGACCAGCGCGCGCTTGATGGCCCGCGTCAGCAGCACCGGGTTCTCGGTGACACCGGCGCGCAGGCTGCCGCCGGCGCCGCCGAGGAACAGCACGGTGCACAGCGATGGCTCGCAGTTCTCGCCGATGCGCTCGACGATGCGGCGCACCTCGGCCGGCATCGGCTGCTCGACCGGCTGCAGCTGCTCGTCGAGCACGTACCACTGGGCATGCTCGCCGGTGGTCGAGGTCATGAGCAGGCGCAGGCCCGGCCGCGCCACGCCCTCCTCCCAGCCCTCGATGATCGACAGCGGGTCGTCGATGTCGGTGCCGCCCCAGCCGTTGCCCGGATTGGCGACCTGGAAATAGCGCCCCGGCGTCGACTTTCGACCGCGCATCTGGATGCCCGAGGGCGCCATGTCGAGGCAGCGCCCGGCCTGGTGCTCGGTCAGCACGCCGGTGATGTGGTCGTCGACCACCACCACCTCGTCGGCATGGCCGAACAGTTGGCGCGCGAAGATGCCCACGGCCGCCGAGCCGCAGCCCACGCGCATGCGCTTTTCTTCGACGCCGTTGACGATCGGCGCCCTGCCGGCCTGGATCACCATGCTGGCGCCGCCGTCGATCACGCATTCGACTGCCTTCTTGTTGCCCAGCAGCTGCATCAGCTCGCAGGTCATGCGGCCTTCCTTCTTGCTGCCGCCCGTGAGGTGGTGCACGCCGCCGAGCGACAGCATCTGCGAGCCGTACTCAGCCGTGGTGACGTGGCCGACGACCTCGCCCTTGTAGCGCACGTTGGCCTGCTCGGCGCCGAGGAAGCGGTCGGTGTCGATCTTCACCTTGAAACTGCAGTAGCTGAAGATGCCCTCGGTGACCACCGTCACCATGTCGACGCCCTGCGCCTTCGAGGCCACGATGAAGGGCGCGGGCTTGTAGTCGGGATAGGTTGTGGACGAGCCCACGCCGGTCACGAAGACCTCGTCGGCATGCAGGAGATCGCCATTCCAGTCGGCATCGGCCACCGGCGGCTCGGTGCGCTCGACCTCGTCGATCTCGTTGCCGACGCGCGCGAAGGGCACCAGCGCGGGCGACTCGCTGGCCAGTTCTCGTCGCAGCAGCACCACCGGGTCGACCCGGACCAGCACGCCGGCGCGGTTGGCGTAGCGGTCGCAGGCGCCGGTGCGGCCCTCGGAGATCTGGCACAGCACGGGGCAGGCATTGCACTCGACCTTGGCGGCGTTCATGCGCTCGTTGCGCAGCGGCGCCCGGCCGGTCGCCTCGGGCAGCACCGGCATGTCCATGCCGGGCAGTCCGTCTGTCTTGGTGTGTTCGGTCATCGCAGGGAAACCTCGTGGCAATTTCGTGGGGTGAGGACAGCGGAGGTGCAACATCTGTGCCGGGGACCCGCTTGCACCTTCACTTGTGCTGGAACTGACGTTTGTGTAGCATTCCCTACACTTTCATGTGGTGAACACTACATTTTCGAGTTCAATGTAGCAAACGACCCCGATGCTTGCAATGGTGTTTTCTCCTGCATCGCCGACAATTGGTGCATCCCTTTTTCGTTCATAACCATTCCTGACCCTTATGAGTGCATTCAGCGAAGAACGTGTGCTGAGCGTCCACCACTGGACCGATCGCCTGTTCACCTTCACCACCACCCGCGATCCGACCCTGCGTTTCTCGAACGGTCACTTCACGATGATCGGCCTGAAGGTCAACAACAAGCCCTTGCTGCGCGCCTACAGCATCGTCAGCCCCAACTATGAGGAGCACCTGGAGTTCCTCAGCATCAAGGTCGAGGAAGGCCCGCTGACCTCGAAGCTGCAGCACATCCAGGTCGGCGACATGGTCATCGTCGGCCGCAAGCCCACCGGCACGCTACTGATCGACTACACGTTGCCCGGCAAGCGGCTGTACCTGTTCGGCACCGGCACCGGGCTGGCGCCGTTCATGAGCATCATCCGCGACCCCGAGACCTACGAGAAGTACGAGAAGGTCATCTTGGTGCACGGCGTGCGCCAGGTCGACGAACTGGCCTACCACGACCTGGTCACCGACCACCTGCCCAAGCACGAGATCCTCGGCGAGTTGATCGAGAAGCAGCTGCTTTACTACCCGACCGTGACGCGCGAGGAATTCCGCAACATGGGCCGGATCACCGAGCTGATCGAGAGCAACAAGCTCACCGACGACCTCGGCCTGCCGCCGCTCAATGCCGCCGACGATCGCGTGATGCTGTGCGGCAGCCCGGGCCTCCTGGTCGACCTCAAGCACATCCTCGAGGCCCGCGGCTTCAAGGAAGGCAACACGTCGACGCCGGGCGACTACGTCGTCGAGCGCGCATTTGCCGAAAAGTAGCCGACAAGCCGCGATGGCCGAGCCCAAGGCAGTCGCGCGCAAGAGCGCGCCCAAGCCCGCCACGCGCCGCACCGGCGTGCGCGAGGCCGCGGCGCAGGCCACGCGCGAGAGCATCCTGCGCGCGGCCACCAAGGTGTTTGCGAAGTACGGCTACGACGGCGGCAGCGTTGAGAAGATCTCGAAGGCCGCGAAGTCGTACGACCGCATGATCTACTACTACTTCGGCAGCAAGGAAGGCCTGTTCATCGCGGTGCTCGAGGGCATCTACCGGCGCATGGACGACGCCGAGGCCGCACTCGACCTCGATGCCTCGCGGCCGGTGGAGTCGCTCACCGCGGTGATCCGCTTCGTGCTCGGCTACTACCGCAAGAACCCCGAGTTCGTCACGCTGCTGAACACAGAGAACCTGCACAAGGGCCGGCACATTGCGAAGTCGCTGCGGGCCCGCGAATACTCGTCGCGGGCGATCTCGATCATCAGCGAGATCGTGGCCGCGGGCGTCGCGCAGGGGCTGTTCCGCGACGACGTCGCGCCGCGCGACCTGTACCTGCTGATCGCCTCGACCGGCTACTTCTACACGTCGAACCGGCACACGCTGACCGCGTTCCTGGGCGAGCCCCTGGAGACGGCGGAGGCGGTCGCGCATTGGGAAGACTTCGTCATCGAGACCGTGCTGCGTGCGGTCGATGCTGGAGCCCCCGACGAAGAAACATCACAACCCCACGAGGTCAAACCATGGCAGAAGTCACAACCGGCGCCAAGTCGGGCAAGGTCGTCATCCGGAACATAGGCCTGCTGCTCTCGGGCGACATTGACAAGCCCATCCTGGATGCCGACACCATCGTCGTCAACGACGGGCTGATCGTCGCGTTCGGCAAGGAGAAGGACTGCGACACGGCAGGCGCGCAAACCGTGATCGACGTCAAGAAGACCTGCGTCGCGCCGGGCCTGATCGACAGCCACGTGCATCCGGTGTTCGGCGACTGGACCCCGCGCCAGGGCCAGATCGGCTGGATCGACTCGACCATGAACGGCGGTGTCACCACCATGATCTCGGCCGGCGAGGTGCACCTGCCCGGCCGGCCCAAGGACATCGTCGGCCTGAAGGCGCTGGCGATCACCGCGCAGCGCGCCTTCGACAACTTCCGCCCCAGCGGCGTCAAGGTGCTGGCCGGCGCGCCGGTCATCGAGAAGGGCATGGTCGAGAGCGACTTCAAGGAACTGGCCGAGGCCGGCGTCGGCCTGCTCGGCGAGGTCGGCCTGGGTTCAGTCAAGGCCGGCTACGAGGCCAAGGAGATGGTCGCCTGGGCCCGCAAGTACGGCATCCAGAGCACGATCCACACCGGCGGCCCGTCGATCCCCGGCTCGGGCCTGATCGACAAGGACGTGGTGCTCGAGGCCGACGCCGACATCATCGGCCACATCAACGGCGGCCACACCTCGTTGCCCGAGGCGCATGTCTGCGAGCTGTGCGAGAAGTCGTCGCGCGCGATCGAGATCGTCCACAACGGCAACGAGCGCGTCGCCATCGTGGCGGCCAAGGCGGCGCTCGACCTCAAGTGCCCGCACCGCGTGATCCTCGGCACCGACGGGCCGGCCGGCTCGGGCGTGCAGCCGCTGGGCATCCTGCGGATGGTGGCGATGCTGTCCTCAATCGCCAACATCCCTGCCGAGCTGGTGTTCTGCTTCGCGACCGGCAACACGGCGCGCATCCGCAAGCTCAACTGCGGCCTGATCGAGGTCGGCCGCGATGCCGACTTCGTCTTCATGGACCGGGCGCAGCACACGGCCGGCAAGACCTTGCTCGAAAGCGTGCAGCTTGGCGACATCCCGGGCGTCGGGATGGTGATGATCGACGGCATCGTGCGCTGCGGACGCAGTCGCAACACGCCGCCGGCGACCGAGATTCCGGTGGTGGTGTCGGGCGCGCACTGAGCGCCACGTCGAGGGTCAATGCGCCGAGCCGAACACCAGGAAGCGCGCCGTCAGGAAATTCACCGCCAGCCCGGCGCAGCTGCCAAGGGCGACACCGAGCGCGGGCGCCAGCGGGCCGCCCAGCCAATGCAGGGTCAGGGCGTACGCCGCGTAGTTGACCAGCGCGCCGCCCAGCATGGTCAGCAGGTAGCGGGCGTACTCGCGCGTCAGCGACGCTTCCGAGCGCCGGTGACCGAAGGTGAAGTGGCGATTCAGGACCCAGGTCACGGTGGCGGCGGCCAGGAACGACAGCACGCGGGCGCCGTACCACCCCAGCGATGACGCCAGCAGGTACAGCACCCCGAGGTCGACCACGAAGCCGATCGTGCCGACCACCGCGAACGACAGGAACTCGCGACCAAGCCTCATGCCTTGCCGACCCGCTCGCGCACGCCCGGAATGCCGAGGTAGCACAGGCGCTTGGCCTCCTGCCGTCCGATGGTCACGGTGTGCAGCACCACGCCGCAGACCAGCGACAGCATCGCGACCAGCATGGTGCCGGTCACCAGCACGGCCGTGGGCTGCCGCGGGACCAGGCCGGTTTGCAGGTAGGTCAGGACCAGCGGCACGGCGAGGATCACGGACAGCAGCGCCAGCAGGCCGGCGATGCCGGAGAAGAACTGCAGTGGCCGCTCGCTCACGAACAGCTTGCAGATGGTCTTCAGGATGCGCCAGCCGTCGCGGTAGGTCGACAGCTTGCTTTCGGAGCCTTCGGGCCGCGAGCGGTACGGCACCGGCACCTCGGCGAAGGGCATGCGCAGTTCGAGCGCGTGCACGGTCAGCTCGGTCTCAATCTCGAAGCCCTCCGACACCGCCGGGAATGACTTCGCATAGCGCCGCGAGAACACGCGGTAGCCCGACAGCATGTCGCTCAGGTGGCCGCCGAAGAGCCGGGCCACGGCGCCGGTCAGCAGCGCGTTGCCGAAGCGGTGGCCGCGCCGGTAGGTCTGCGCATCGGCACCGTCGTCGACCCGCGAACCGACCACCATGTCAAGGTTGCCCTCCGCCATCAAGACGATCAGCCGGCGCACCTCGCTGACGTCGTAGGTGGCATCGCCGTCGACCATCACGTAGACATCGGCCTCGACGTCGGCGAACATGCGCCGCGCCACGTTGCCTTTGCCGCGCAGCGCGACATGGGTCACGGTGGCGCCGGCGGCGCGCGCCACGGCCGCTGTGCCGTCGGTCGAGTTGTTGTYGAAGACGTGAATCTCGGCCTCGGGCAGCGCGGCGCGGAATTCCTCCACCACCTGGGTGATGGCGAGTGCCTCGTTGAAGCAAGGGATCACGGCGGCGATGCGCAGCCCGCTGAGGTCAGGATGGTCAGTCATTCTTGGGAGGCAGGATGCGGTAGGCCTTGGCGCCTGCTTTTTCGTACATCAGGGCGAAATGGTCAAGGAAGCCGGGCTGGGCTTCGAGCACCGGCGCGGACCCGGCGCCCACCGCGATCGCCTCGAAGCCGAGGCCGTGCAGCTTTCGGGCGAACTCGGCCGGCGGCAGCACGATGAAGTCTGAATAGCGCAAGGGCCCGATCGCGTCGCCCCAGACCTGCGCCGGCCCGTAGTAGGTGGCTTCGATCAGCGCGATCTGGTAGACGCGGCCGGTCGCATGCTCGCGCAGGTAGTTCATGACCGCATAGCCCGGAACGTGGGCCTCGAGGAAGGCCGTGCGCTCGGCCGGCGTGGTCGCGATCGTCGCGATGCTCCGCCGCGTCATGTAGAACGAGCCGCCCACCCCCACCAGCAGCACCAGCACCCCGAGCCAGCGGCCGGCGCGGTCGATTGCGCCACTCTGGCTCCAGCGCGGCAGTAGGCGGCGCAGCCAGCTCGCCACGCCGCCAAGCAGCACCTGCCAACCGACCACCGAGACCAGCGCGATTAGCGGCACCGAGGCGGCCAGATAGCGGGGATAGCGCGAGGTCAGGGCCCAGACGAGCAAGGAGTAGGCGGTGAAAACCGCCGCCGCACGCACCGCGGGGGAACGCTTCCAGAGCAGTCCCAACGGCGCAAACAGCACGCCCCAGAGAAAGCCGTTGGGCCATGCGGCATGGGACCGCACGTCGTCAACCTGGTTCTTGTAGTCGGCCGGGATCCAGTTGGTGAAACCGAACAGCCGGGCGCCGATCGGGTTGAACGGGTCGCCGGTCATGAGGGCATTGCGCGCGTACCAGTAGACGCAGGGGATCAGGAAGCACAACAGCGCCACGCCCCAGACCTTGAGCCGGCGCTCGCGCCGCAGCACGAACAGGCCGACCAGCGGCAGCACGGTGAGCGCCTGGTACTTGGAGCCCGCGGCGACGCCGAGGAAGAAGGCCGCGAGCGCCAGCCAGCGCGGCCCGCGAGCGGTGTCGGCGGATCCGCGCCACCACCACAGGGCGGTGCAGGCCGCGAGCACGAAGAGCGCGACGCTGATGTCGATCAGCGCGCTTTCGAAGTCGGCGATGCCGAGCCAGATGGCGGCGGCGACGAGGCCGGTCAGCCGGCTCGCATGCTGCACGCCCAGCCGGTAGACCATCCACACCGACAGCCAGCCTGCGAGCCCGCTCAGCAGGTGCGGCAGGACATCGTCGCCGACCACCAGCCCGGCGGCATGGATCAGGTTGTAGTTGTAGGGGAACCAGGGATAGCGCAGCCATTCGTGGATGCCGAGCCGGCCGCTCTGCGCCACTTCGCGCGCATAGGGCAGGTGGTACATCAACTCGTCGAAGACCGCCGGTGGCGCCAGCGGCTCGACCAGGGCCGGCAGCGCGGTCAATATCAGCGCCAGCAGGGCCAGCTTCTCGACGAAGCCGAAGGGCGCGGACGACTCGGCCGCATGGCGTTCGCGCAGCCAGGCCGGCGCCTGCAGCGCGGCAGCCAGCAGGCCGAGCGCGACGGTGCCGATCACCGCGCTCCGGCCGAACAGCCCGGCGATCGCGATCGCCTGGAAGATGCAGACGATGAGGCCGAGGCCGGCGGCGGCGGCCATCGCGGTCTCGAGCCCGCGGTCGCGCCGCGGCGGCGCGC
>NZ_JBFUIU010000209.1:0-12579 GCF_056401695.1 Variovorax sp. P4_D9 | reverse complement strand
GGGCAGTCCCAGCGTCTGCGTGATGTTCGGCACCGACTTCACGACCTTGTTATAGAAGGAGCCGTCGGGCGCCTTCATCACCTCGGTGATGTAGGTGGTGCCGACGCCGTTGCGGTTGGCGTCGATCCTGACTTCGCCGGCCGGGCCCTTGAAGCTGGTCTTCTGCAGCGCTTCGCGGTAGGCCTTCTGGCCGTTCGAGAGGTCGCCCTTGACCGCATCGAGGCCGTCGAGCGCGGCCTTGGTGTTGATGTAGTACAGGTAGGCGAACAGCGACGGGCTCGGGAAGCCGTCCTTGAAGGTGGCCTTGTAGTCGGCCACGAACTTCTTCCACTCGGGCGTGTCGATCGAGTCGGCCATCGGGCCGGCCGAGGCGGTGCCGAGCAGCGATTCGCGCCGCTTGCCTTTGAAGTTCAGCACCGTCTGGTCGACCGTGATCGAGCCGCCGACCATCGGCTTGTCGCCGCCGGCCTGCTCGTACTGGGTCAGGAAGTTGACCGCGTCGGAGCCGCCCAGCACCACCACCAGCGCATCGACGTCCTTCGGGATCTTGGCGATCACCGAGGCGTAGTCCTTGGTGCCCAGCGGCACCCAGGCCTTGTCGACCACCTTGCCGCCCTTGGCGCAATAGCTGGCCATGAAGCCCTGGACCTGCGAGTACGGGAAGCCGTAGTCCTCGGCGATCAGGAAGGTCTTCTTGTAGCCCTTCGAGAGCGCATGCTCGCCCAGACCGACCATCCACTGCGCGCCCTCGGTGTTGAAGCGGTAGAAGTTCGGCGCCGGGTCCGAAAGCGTCGTCGCCTGCGCGCCGGACGAGCCGTTGATGAAGGTGATGTTTGGCTGCGTCTTCGCGTAGTTCTTGACCGCGATGCCTTCGTCGCCCGACAGCGGGCCGATCATGATCTGCACCTTGTCCTGCTCGACCGCCTTGCGCGTGGCATTGACCGCCTTGTCCGGCGTGGCGTCGGACGAGACCTTGACGAACTCGATCTTCTTGCCCCCGGCCGTGCCGTTCCTCTCCTTCAGCGCAAGATCCGCGCCGCGCATGCTGTCCTGGCCGGGCGCCGCGAACGGGCCCTCCAGCGTCGCCAGCAGGCCGATCTTCAAGGTCTCCTGGGCCTGCGCCAGGGCGCCCATCGCGACCAGCGCCGCGCCAGCTAGGATGCTGCGCCCGAACATTCTGTTGCCTCTGCTCATGTCTCGCTCCTTCTTGTCATCGATGAATGCGGCCAAGGCCGCGGGGGGTGAAAGAGGCGCCCAGACGGTGGTGCAGGCTCTGCCAGAGCCCGAGCAGGCCGTCGGGGGAAAACAGCACGATCGCGAGGAAGACGCCGCCGATCACGAGATTGAAGCGTTCGCGGTCGACCAGGTCGATCGCGAAGTTCTGCAGCAGCACGAAGACGATGGCGCCGACGAAGGCGCCGATCGGGTGCTTCATGCCACCGAGCACGGCGATGATGAGGATGTTGATCATCGCGCCGGTGCCGACCGTGCCGGGTGAGATGCGGCCGTTGTACCAGACCATCAGCACGCCGCCGATCGCGGCCAGGAAGCCGGCCACCGCATAGGCGGCGACCCGGTGGGCGGTGACGTTGTAGCCCAGCGCCTGCATCCGGCGCGGGTTGTCGCGAATGCCCTGCAGCGCTATGCCGAACGGCGCCCGCACCAGGTGCTTGACGAAGAAGTAGCCGCCCAGCGCACAGGCCAGCACCAGGAAGTAGAAGGGCATCGGCTCGTGCAGGTCGAGCTCGAGGACGGTCGGCGGCGCGATGCGGCTGAAGCCCTGGAAGCCGTTGAAGAGGGTGTAATTCTGCTGCGCCAGGTAGAAGAAGGCCACGCCCACCGCGAGCGTGATCATGATCGTGTAGATGCCCTCAGTGCGCACCGACAGCCAGCCGATGCCCGCCGCCACGACGGTCGCCAGCGACACGGCGACGACCAGTGCCAGCCACCAGGGCCAGCCCAGGCTGATCGCGATGTTGCTGCTGCTGCCGAAGATCGCCAGCATGTAGGCCGCGAAGCCGGCGACCGTCATCTGCGCCAGCGACACCATGCCGCCATAGCCGCCGAGGAAGGTCAGTGACAGCGCGATCAGGCCGAGCGCCAGCGACTGGGCGCCGATCTGGAAGGTGAAGAAGGGCGTGGCGAAGAAGGGATAGGCCAGCACGAACACCAGCACCAGCAGGTGGCGCAGCTTGACGGCGCGCAGCGCGGAGCGCCACCAGGGCGACACCGCCGCCTGCGCTTCGAAGCGGCCGGCGGGTGCCGAAGGGTGCGGCAGCACTGTGGCGCGCGAATCACGCCCTCCGCGCGCCGCCGCCGTCGCAGAACCATTCATGGCCCGCCGCCAGCGCGCCGCGCTCATGTATTCTTCCCCATCAGGCCGCGCGGCTTGAAGGCCAGCGCCACCACCATGATCACGAAGGTGAAGACCACGCTGTAGGTCGGCGCGTAGGCCAGGCCGAACTGCTCGGCCAAGCCGATTAGCAGGGCGCCGATCGCGGCGCCCACCACGCTGCCCATGCCGCCGACAATGACCACCACCAGCGAGGCCAGCAGGTAGCGGATGTCCTCGCCGGGCGAGATCGACAGCGCGGTGCCGCCGACTACGCCGGCCAGCCCCGCGAGCCCCGCGCCGATCGCGAAGGTCAGCGCGAAGACCCGCTGCACATTGACGCCCGAAGCGGCCAGCATCGCACGGTCGTCGACGCCGGCGCGGATCATCATGCCGATTCGCGTACGCGCCAGCAGCAGCCAGAGTCCGACGCCGATCACGATCGAGGCCAGCAGCACGAACAGCCGATAGGTTGGGAACTTGGCGACCAGGGGCAGGGTGGTCGAGCCGTAGATCCAGGCCGGCGGGTCGAAGGTGTAGATCTCGGCGCCCCAGATCCAGAGCATCAGGTCGGCCAGCACGATCGACAGGCCGATCGTGACCAGCGTCTGCCGCAGGTCCTGGCCCTGCATGTGGCGGAAAACCAGCAGCTGCATCAGCAGGCCCATCACCGCGGCGGCGAGGAAGCCGGCGACGACCGCCAGCACCCAGGAGCCGGTGCGCTCGCCGACGAACCAGCCGATGTAGGCGCCGAACAGGTAGAGCGAGCCGTGCGCGAGATTGACGTTGCGCATCAGGCCGAAGACCAACGTGAAGCCGCTGGCGACCAGGAAGTACAGCGACGCCAGCGTCATGCCGTTGAGCAGGGTCTTGAAGAACAGCGTGGCGTTGTCGGCGATCGCCCAGACCACGAAGACGGTGATCGGAAGGCCGAACAGCAACCAGAGGCCAGCGCTTTTTTTGCTCACGCGGCACGCTCCCAGGCCCGCTGCGACGCGATCTCGGGCGCCTTGGCAAACTCGCCGTCCTTCATCACCGCAAGAATGCGCTTCGGGTCGCGCAGGATCGACAGGTTGGCCAGCGGATCGCCGTCGACCAGCAGCAGGTCGGCTAGGTAGCCGTCCTTGATGYAGCCGAGCTCGTCGGGGCGCATCATGATCTGGCCGCCGTACAGCGTGGTCGAGCGGATCGCCTCCATCGGCGTGAAGCCCAGGTACTTGACGAAGAACTCGAGGTCGCGTGCGTTCTGGCAGTGCGGCGTAAAGGCGAATCCGTAGTCGCCGCCCGGCAGCACGCGGATGCCGCGCTTGTGCATCTTCGAGAGCGACACGATCGCGGCTTCCCATTCGGTCTCGTAGCCCATCCCGACCGCCATCTCGTGCGTGATGCCGTAGGGCTCGGCCTCGTACAGCATGGCGTAGAGGATCGCGATGCCGGGCGCCACGAAGACCCGGTCCTTGGCGGCCTCGAGCATGTCGAGCGCCTCGTTGTCGACGAAGCTGGCGTGATAGATCAGGTCGATGCCGTGCCGCAGCGCCTGCTTGACACTCTCCGACGAACGCGCATGGGCGATGCCGCGCTTGCCGCGCACCTTGACCTCGCGCATCGCGGCAGCGACCTCTTCGTCGGTCATCCACGTGGTCTCGGCCGGCGACTGCGGCGTGAAGTTGTCGCCCGACAGATTGACCTTGATGGAATCGACGCCGTACTTGAGGAACAGGCGCACCGCCTTGCGCATCTCCTCGGGGCCCGAGATGTTGACGCCGAAGCTGAACTCGGGGAAGGGCAGGTGCGGCAGGGTCTCGTCGCCAAGGCCGCCGAGCACCGTGATCTCCTGGCTGGCCGCGAGGTAGCGCGGGCCGGGGATCTGGCCGGCGTTGATCGCGTTGCGGATCACGACATCGAGCCGCGGCTTGGCGCAGGCGGCGCCGACGCAAGAGGTGAAGCCGGCCTCGAGGTAGCGCCGGGCCACCTTGGCGCACCACAGCACGTGCTCCTCGAGCGGCAGGGTCTGGATCTCGGCCAGCGTGGCGGCGTCGTTCCACGAGAAGTGCGTGTGGGCCTCGCACATGCCGGGCATCAAGGTGGCGCCGGCGCCGTCGATCACGGTGGCGCCGCCGGGCGCGATCGGCGCCGTGCTGCGGCCGACCTGGCGGATCCGGTTGCCGCGCACCAGCACGCTGCCGCTGTAGGGGTTCTGCCCCGTGCCATCGAGGATGCGGACGTTGGTGAAGACGACATCGGCCATGCGGTTCTCCTAGGTGGTCCAGCGCGTGGTGCGCGCCGAGCGCAGCGGCGGGGCGCGATGGAACTCGCCATCCTTCATGACGGCCATGATGCGGGCCTTGTCCTGCAGCACCGTGATGTCGGCCAGCGGATCGCCGTCGATCAGCAGGATGTCGGCAAGGTAGCCTTCGCGGATGTAGCCGAGCACCTTGCCCATGCGCATCATCGGGCCGCCCCAGGCGGTGGCCGACAGCAGCGCCTCCATGGTGCTCATGCCGACGTACTTGACGAAGTACTCGAGGTCCTTGGCGTTGGTGCCGTGCGGCGTCCAGGCGAAGCCGTAGTCGCCGCCCGGCAGGATGCGGACACCGCGCCGGCGCAGCGCGCGCATGCTCTCGATCGCCGCCTCGAGCTCGCGGTGGTAGCCCATCTTCCGGGTCACCTCCTCGGTGAGGCCCCATCGGCTCGCGTGGTGGCAGGTGTTGATGAGCCAGGCCAGGCCCGGCGCGATGAAGTGCTCGGTCTTGTGGGCCTCGAGCATGTCGAGCGCCTCGCTGTCGGTGAAGCTGGCGTGGTAGATGACCTCGATGCCCTGCTTCACGCACTGCTTGATCGACCAGGTGGAGCGCGCATGCGCGGCCACCCGCTTGCCCCAGGCCTTGGCCTCCTGCACGCAGACCGTGATCTCTTCCTCGGTGAACTGGCTCATCTCGCTCGGCATGCCGGTGATCGACTCGCCCGAGAGATTGATCTTCACGGAGTCGACCCCGTACTTGGCGAACATGCGCACGCAGCGGCGCATCTCCTCGGCGCCGGAGACGATCGCGCCGAAGGCGAACTCGGGCTGCGGCAGGTGCGGCCGGGTAGTGTCGCCGAGACCGCCGGGCACAGTAATCTCTTGGCTGGCCGCGAGATAGCGCGGGYCGACGATGGTGCCGTCGTTGATCGCGTTGCGGATCACGACGTCGAGCCGCGGCTTTGCGGTGGCGGCGCCGACGCAGCTGGTCCAGCCCATGTCGAGGTAGCGTTTAGCGACCTCGGCGCACCACAGGATGTGCTCTTCGGGCGGCATGCGCTGGATGGCGTCGAGGCTGGGCTGGTCGTTCCACGAGAAGTGCGTGTGGGCCTCGACCATGCCGGGCATCAGGAAGGCGCCGGCGCCGTCGATCACTTGCGCACCCGTCACCGGCGCCGCGCGCGCGGCGTAGCCGGTCTTGACGACGCGTGCGATGCGGTTGCCTTGGACCAGCACGTCGCCGTTGAAAGGCGCCTCGCCGCCGCCGTCGAAGATCCGCACGTTGGTGAACATCACGTCGGCCATGTCAATGCCTGCCCGGCCCCCCGAAGGGCATTGAGCGCCCCCTCGGGGGGCAGCGATACACGAAGTGATGAGCGTGGGGACGTTTCATTTCAGACTCCTTGCGTGCGCGGCGAGGAATTCGCGCAGCTCGCGCTGGCATTCCTCGGGCCGCTCTATCGGGGTCCAGTGGCCGCAGCGCGGCAGCACCACGACGCGCGTGCTGGCGGCGCGGTGCAGCCGCTCGGCCAGCGCGCGCACAGCCTGCGGCGGCGCCACGCCGTCCTCGTCGCCGGTCACCAGCAGCACCGGCGCCTCGATCTGCTCGACCGCGGCGGCCGGCGCAGCGGCTAGTGCCTCGCAGCTGCGCGCATAGGCCTCGCCGTCCTGCCGCATCAGGCTCTCACGCACGTAGGCCACGGCCACGGGCAGCCGCTGGCGCGTATCGGAGGAGATCGCGCCCTGGAGCAGTGCCTGTGTGATCTCGTGCATGCCGGCGGCACCTTCGCGCGCCCTGGCCGCACGCGCGGTCATCGCGGCGCGGGCCGCATCGGGCGGCGCGATCAGCGGGCCGAACAGAGTCAGGCTCGCCACCCGCCTGAGGTGCGACGCGGCGATGTGCTGGCAGACAATGGTGCCCATCGAGTGGCCGACCCAATGGGCCCGCGCCACCTTGAGGCGCTCGCAGACCTCGAGCAGCGTCTCGACATAGCGGTCGATCGACAGCGCGCCCTCGGCCCGCTGCGAGCGGCCGCTGCCCGGCAGGTCGACGCGGATCACCCGGTGCCGTGCCATCGCGGGCAACAGCGGCGTGTAGGTGTTGGAGCTGCCGCCAAGGCCGTGCACGCAGATGACGGCCGGGCCTTCGCCTTCCTCTTCCACCGCTATGCGGTCGATCAGCTGGAAGCCCATGGCTTACTCGAAGCGATTCTCGATGACGCCGACGCCATCGATCTCGATGCGCACCACGTCGCCGGAGTGCAGCCACTGCGGCGGCTTCAGGCCCATGCCGACCCCCGAGGGCGTGCCGGTGGCGATGACGTCGCCCGGATACAGCGTGATGCCGCGCGAGCAGGTCTCGATCAGGGTCGGGATATCGAAGATCATGTCGCGCGTCTGGCCGTCCTGGCGCAGCGCGCCGTTGACCCAGCCGCGCACGCGTGTCGCGCGGCCGTCGATCTCGTCGGCGGTCACGATCCAAGGGCCCATCGGGCAGAAGGTGTCGAAGCTCTTGCCCAGGTCCCATTGCTGGTGGCGCATCTGCACGTCGCGCGCCGTGACGTCGTTGACCACCGTGTAGCCGTACACATGGTCCATCGCATGGGCCGCCAGGATGTCGTGTCCGCCGCGGCCGATGACCACCGCGAGTTCGGATTCGTAGTCGATCTGGATCGAGGCGGCGGGGGAGGGCAGGCGCACCACATCGTGCGGTCCGACGACGCATTCGCCGAGCTTGCCGAAGACGATCGGCCAGGGGTCGGTTTCGGGCATCGCGGCGCGAAACACCGAGCCGGCCAGCTCGGCCGCATGAGCGCGGTAGTTGCGTCCGACGCAGAACAGGCTGCGCAGCGGGCGCGGCAGCGGCGCACGCAACGTGATCACTTCGACCGGCAGCCGCGTGCCCGAAGGCTGCGGCAGTGACTCGCCGCGTGCCATCGCCTGGATCAGCGGCAAGGTCCCGAGCGATGGGTCGCGCACGCCCAGGGGCGTGGCCTCCCGCCCGTCCGGCGAGATCGTGCCCACGTGGTCGCGTCCACCCCAACTCCAGCTGGCCAAGCGCATCGACTTTGTCTCCATATCGCCCCGGGGTCCGGCCGGTGTGCACCGGCGGCCTCGAAGTCTCGGAAGTCATGAATGAGACTTGCGTCTCAAATCGGGATCGCTGCATCATACGATCCGGCAACTGCTGATCACAATACTTTCCGAGGCCTTCGACGCCCCGTACAAACCCGATGGCGAGACTCAAACACAAGCTGAGCGAACCCCCGATCCCTCCCGAGCGCGGGGTCAAGGCGGCCACTTTCCGGCTGCTGCTCGACACCGCCATGACCATCATCCAGGAGAGCGGCCACATCCCCTCGGTGGCCGAGGCGGCGGCCCGGTCGAAGGTGTCGCGGGCCACCGCCTACCGCTATTTCCCGAGCCGCAGCGCTCTGGTCACCGCGGTGATCGACAGCTCGCTGGGGCCGGTGCGCAAGCTGGCGTCCGCCAACCCGAACGGCCGCGACCGCGTGCATGAGCTGTTCCTGCAGACATTCCCGCGCTTCAAGGAATTCGAGGCGCAGCTGCGCGCCGCCGCCCAGCTCTCGCTCGAGCAGTGGGGGCTCGAGCGCGCCGGGCTGCTGGAGGAAGAACCCTACCGGCGCGGCCACCGCGTGCGCATCCTCGAGCATGCGATCGAGCCGCTGGCGCCCCTGATGAGCCCGGCCGTGCGCGACCGGCTGCATCACGCGCTGTCGGTGGTCTACGGCATCGAGCCCTACGTGATCCTAAAGGACATCTGGGGCCTCGGCGATCGGGAGGTCGAACGCACGGCGCTGTGGATGGCCGATGCCCTGATCGATGCCGCGCTGCGCGACGCCGAGCAGAAGCCGGTCCGCAGGCGCCCGCCCAAGCCGCAGGGTGCCAAGGCGGCCGCGCCGGCCGTCAAGCGCGGCTGAAGTCGGGAAAGGACAAACGCATGCCGCGTCGCTCGCCCGCTTGGTTCGATGCCCAGTACAACAGCCGCGCCCGCATCCCCGGGCATCCAGCGATCCTGCAGCACTGGGCCGACGCCTCCGCGCGCGCACTGGCCCGGCCCGGCTGGGTGCTCGACCAGCCCTATGGCAGCGACGCCAGCGAGCGGCTCGACATCCTGCCGCCGCCGAGCACCCGGGCGCCGGTGCTGGTCTACATCCACGGCGGCTACTGGCGCGCGCTCGACAAGCGCGACCAGGCCTTCGTGGCGCCAGCCTTCGTCGACGCCGGCGCGATGGGGGTGCAGCTCAACTACACGCTGTGTCCGGCCGTCCGCATCGAGCACATCGCGCTGCAGCTGACGCGGGCACTGGCCTGGGTCTGGCGCAACGCGGCCGCGCACGGTGGCGACCCCGATCGCATCGTCGTCGCCGGCCATTCCGCCGGTGGCCACCTGGCGACGATGCTGCTGGCCTGCGACTGGCAGGCGGTGGCCGCGGACCTGCCCGCCGACCTCGTGAAGTCGGCGCTGTCGATCTCGGGCCTGTACGCGCTGGAGCCCCTTCGGCATGCGCCCTTCCTGGCCGCCGATATCGGCCTCAGCGCAGCCTCTGCCCGCCGCCTCAGTCCGGCGCTGTGGCCGGCGCCCGCGCGGGGGGCGCTCGCGACCGTGGCCGGCGGCGACGAAAGCGAGGAGTTCCTGCGGCAGGCCGGGCTCATCGCCCGCGCCTGGGGGCCGGGCGTGGTCGTGGCCACCGAGACCGTGGCGGGGCGCAACCACATGGACGTGCTGCACGAACTGGTCGACCCGCATGCGGGCACGCATCGGCTGGCACTGCAACTGCTCGGAATCCCTTGCTCCTCTGGCGGCTGAAGGCCGCGTCGGCCTATCATCCGGCGCGGTCCGGATTCGATTGCACGACGCAGCAACGTAACCACGGAGACAAGCCATGAAGTCCACCATGATGCCGGTGCAACTCAGCACCAACATGATCCTCGAGCGCGCCGGAACCTACTTCGCCGACCGCGGCGTGCTGGGACGGCTGCCCGACAAGTCGACTTACCGCCGCAGCTACGGCGAGATCCGGCGCCGCGCTCGGCAGCTCGCGCAGGCCTTGCGCGGCAAGGCAGGCGTCGCGCGGGGCGAGGCGGTCGCGACGATGAGTTGGAACCATGCCTGGCACCTCGAGTGCTACTTCGGCATCCCGGCCGCGGGGGCGGTGCTCCACACCCTCAACTTGCGGCTCTCGCCCGAGGACATCGCCTACATCATGGACGACGCCGGCGACGGGGTGCTGGTCGTCGACGACGTGCTGCTGCCGATCTGGGAACGCGTGTCGCCCTTGCTCAAGCAGCAGCCGCGCGTCATCGTCGTGCCCTTCGGCGGTGCGCCGCTGCCCGCGGGCATGCAGGGCTACGAGGACTTCATCGAGGGCGATGCCGCCGACTACCGGTACCCCGAGCAGGACGAGAACGAGGCCGTAGGCATGTGCTACACCTCCGGCACCACCGGCCGCCCAAAGGGCGTGGTGTACTCGCACCGCTCGATGGTGCTGCATGCCATCACCGGCTGCATCCCCGACCTGTTCGCGCTGTCGGTGCGCGACGAGGTGATGATGGTCACGCCGATGTTCCATGCCAATGCCTGGGCCGTGCCCTTCTCGGCCATGATGGTCGGCGCCGGCCAGATCCTGCCCGGGCCGCATCTCGGCGGCGAGGACCTGCTCGATCTCATGGAGGAAGGGCAGGCCACGATGGCGCTCGGCGTGCCGACCATCTGGATGATGATCTGGCAGTCGCTCACCAACCCGACGCGCGAACGCAAGCTCGTGAAAGGCATGCGGATGCTGGTCGGTGGCGCGGCGGTTCCTACATCGATGATCGCCAACTTCGCGCAGCACGACATGCGCATCGTGCAGGGCTGGGGCATGACCGAGACCTCGCCGCTGGGCAGCGTGCCGGTCATCCGGCCCGAGCACCTCGCGCTGCCGCCGGAAGGGCAGCATGCGGTGCGCGCGATGCAGGGCATCGCGACGCCGCTGGTCGAGATGCGCATCGTCGACGAAGCCGAGGGCGTGCAGCCCTGGGACGGCAAGTCCGCGGGCGAAGTCCAGGTCCGCGGGCCGTGGGTCACGGGGTCCTACCATGCGACGCCGAACGATCCGGGCAAGTTCACCGCCGACGGCTGGCTGCGCACCGGTGACATCGGGACCATCGACCCGAAGGGCTACATGCACCTGGTCGACCGCAGCAAGGACATGATCAAGTCGGGCGGCGAATGGATCAGCTCGGTCGAGCTCGAGAACCTGGCCATGGGCCATCCCGCGGTCGCCGAGGCCGCGGTGGTCGCGATCCCGCATCCGAAGTGGGGCGAGCGGCCGCTGGTGGTGGTGGTGCGGCGTCCGGGCGCCGAACTCGATGCGGCGGGACTGCGCGAATTCCTGCGGCCGAAGCTGGCCCGCTTCCAGTTGCCCGACGACTTCGAGTGGGTCGAGGCGATCCCCAAGACCGCGACCGGCAAGTTCCTGAAGACGCGGCTGCGCGAGATGTATCGCGACAGGGTGTCGCAGTCGCCGGACTGAGGACACGGTTGCAGGGCAACCACACGGTCAACGCCGGCGCAGGCAACACCTACATCTCGTGGGGAGGGGCAACAACGAGATCACTGCCGGCGCGGGCAACGACGCCATCTCCGGCCTTGGCTCCGCGCCGGCATCGCGCGGCGCACCCCTTGCTGCCGTTATCACTGTTCGCCCGGCCGGCCTATGCGGCAGTGAGCTTCATCGGGCTCACGACCGGGATCGCGCTCTACACCGCGGTGGCTGCTGGCCTGCCGGTGGCTGCCGCAGGGAGGAAGAGCACGCGCGATGAACGAACAGGGGCTTCAGCTCACTCCGGATAGAGCCGGGCCGTGAGCGTGGCGCTGGCTTTGCGCAGCGCCGGCAGAAAGGCATCCCGCAACTCGATGAGCTCCATCCGCTCGGCGCGAACCGCGATGCTCATGCCGGCCACCGTCGCGCCGCCGCGGTCGAACACCGGCACCGCCATCGAGCGCACCCCCAGTTCGAGTTCACCGTCGTTGCCGGCGTAGCCCTCGTCGCGGCAGCGGGCGATCAAGGCCAGCACCGCATCGGCTTGGAACACCGTGCGCGGCGTCAGGCCGCGGCGCGGCATCGCGCGCACGCGCCGCTCGGCCTCGTCGACCGGCAGGCTGGCCAGCAACACGCGCCCGAGCGCCGAGCAGTACGCCGGCAGCCTCGATCCGATCCCCAGGCCGGTGCTGAGGCTGCGCCGCGCCGTCGAGCGCGCGATGATGATCGCGTCGTCCTCCAGCAGCGTCCCGAGCGATGCGGATTCGCGCGTACGCTCCGACAGCGCGTCGAGCAGCGGCTGCGCCAGCGACGGCGTGGGCCGCGACGCCAGGTAGGCATGCGCGACCAGCAAGACCTTCGGCAACAGCCAGAAGCGCTTGCCGTCGCTCTCCAGGTAGCCCAAGGCGCGCAGGGTCAGCAGCGAGCGCCGGGCCGAGGCCGGCGAGCCGCCGGTCAGCCGCGCCACCTCGGACACGGTGAGGCGGTTGTGCTGGCGCCCAAAACAGGTCAGGACCTCCATCCCCTTTTGCAGTGAGGCCACGAAGTTCTTGTCCACCGGCTCGGGGGTGGACGTCGCATTGACGGGTTTTTTGCGCATAGCGCAAATCTAGCTTGTTTACCTTGCGCTGAGTCAAGACACTGCAGTTCCCCCGATGAACGACTGACACGGAGATCCTGAGACATGTTCAAACCCTTCGCCCGGCGCCTTGGCGCGGCCTGCCTGGCCGCCGCCTTCCTGGCCGGCGCCGCAGCGGCACAGCCCGGCAAGCCCTTGAGAATCGTGGTTCCCTTCCCGGCCGGCGGCACCGCCGACATCCTTCCGCGCGTCGTCGCCGCGAAGCTGCGCGACAGCTTTCCGGCCGGCGTCGTGATCGAGAACCGCACCGGCGCCGGCGGCAACATCGGCGCCGAGTCGGTCTTTAACGCCCCGCCCGACGGCGAGACGCTGTTGGCGT
>NZ_JBFUIU010000208.1:0-12617 GCF_056401695.1 Variovorax sp. P4_D9 | reverse complement strand
AACTGGTACGCCCGCGACATAAAGATCCGCCTCGGCATAATGAAACAGGGGCGCGCCTATCTCGCGGCCTTGATCCATGGCGATCCACAGGTCGTGAGCCTGAGCCGGACTTCGGTCAAGGAATGGTGGGCGACCACCTTCCCGGACAAATAGCCCGGGTCAGTCGCCCGCGAACGCTCAGGCGCGCGGCGTCTTGAGCGCCTTGGTACCGAGCGGTGCCAGCGTCTTGACGACCAGGCCGGCGATCGTCATCGCCGAAAGAAAGCGCCACGGCTTCAGGAGCACGAGCAGCGCGCCCGCACCCGCGCCGTAGCCGACGAGGCGGCCGGGGTGCTGCCGGCCGTAGCTCTCCAGCAGCGGACGGGCCAGTTCGACGGCGTTGCGCGCGGGATGATGCCGCCACCACCTGGACAGGGGCGGCACGAGGCGCGTTGGCCCAACCTGCGTCGGGGCCGGCTCCGCGGGATCGGCCCGCAGCGGCTCGATGCGGTCGTCCCCGGAGGCGTTCAGAACTTCCTGGTAGCCCATGGCGGCGAGCAGTTGGGCGCGCGACAGCGCGAGATTCATCTTGGCGGTGAGTGGACCTTCGTTGTCAGTCATCCTCATTCTCCCTTCGTACTTGGCGAAGAAGGTCCAGGTCGGCTTCGACCTGTTCCCGGACATCCTCCGCCTTGGCTTGTACAGCCGCGCGCGTGGCTTCCACGGCGCAGACGGCGAGGCTTAGCCACGCGACGCCCGGCACGGCAACGAGCGCCCAGTGGAAGCCCTGGAGCGCGCCGAGCATGAAGGCTGTCGCGCTCAGGCCCAGGGCCAGCAGCAGCGACACGCCCGCCATCACACCGGCAAACGCCTTCCGCATCAGCGCCCGCTTCGAGGCCGTGAGCTCTGCGCGAATGAGTTGCGCGTGATTCGCCAAGTGTCGCGCCAGCAGGTCAGGCCGCCGGAGGACGGCCGCGAAAATCGGATGGATCACGAGAAATCGTCCCCGCGCCGGCCGGGCAGGAGCGCCATCGACAGGCCCGAGAATCCGGCGGCGTTGAGCGCGCCAGCGGCGTAGCGCTTCTGGTTCATCTGTTCAATTTCCGCTTTCATGCCTGCTCCTATCCATCGAATGAACGCGTCGCACCATGCAGGTTGATCTCCTGGGCGGCTTCTGATGTGTGAGGCCTGTGCGAGATCCGCTGTAGGGCAAGAACGAGGGGCGTTCGCACGCGGCCGCGCGCGCGGCTCGAAACCTTCAGGCCGGCGAGGCACTCGGCAGTCATCGCGACGAAGAAACAGAGGACGTGCGCTTGCGCGAAGCGCCCCCATGGGCCCGATCAAGCCTCGTCCGCCTGCAAAGCTGCGTTCTGGCGTTGACGGAAACGGGCGTGGAGGAGGGCGGGCCGTCCTTCGATCCCAGCACCTTCATGTGCGCCACGGTCAATCCAGCGCGAAGGTGCGCAACTCTTTCGGCGCAATCTCGGCCTGAGCCACGACTTGGCGCCAACGGGCCAGATCTGTCTGCATCCTTTTCGCAAGCGCATCGGCGCCTCCCGGCTCGGCGCGCGCGCCATGGTTTTCGAAGCGTTTGACAACCTCCGGATCGGCTAGTGCCTCGTTGAGCGCACGATTGAGGCAATCGATGGCTGCGAGGGGGGTACCGGCCGGCGCGAACAGCCCATACCATTGCACGACATCCACCCCCGTGACGCCCAGCTCTGCGAGGGTCGGCACGCCAGGAAGGGCCTCCAGGCGCTTCGGTCCTACCACTGCCAAGGCACGCAGTTGTCCCGCACGGATGAAAGGGTATGCCGTGAACAGGCTGGGAAACATGACCTGCGACCGGCCACTGACGGTGTCGGCAATAGCCGGTGCGGCCCCCTCGAAAGTCGCGCTGGCCATCGACGTTCCGCTGCTGAGCTGAAACAGTTCGGCCGCGAAGTGCGGCGGCGTCCCATCGCCGGCGGATGCGTAGCTGAAACAGCGAGGCGCGTCCTTGAGCCGAGCGATGAGCGTGTGCAGGTCGGGGGCGCCCTTTTCCGGATGGGTGACCATCAAGGTCGGCGAAGAACCGACGAGCCCGACCGGCTCGAAATCGCCCACCGGGTCGTAGCCCAGCCTTTGCAGGGCTGGGTTCATCGCGTGCGTTCCGACGTAGCCGAGCATCAATGTGTGGCCGTCCGGCGCGGCGCGCGCCACGTACTCGCTGGCGATGGCGCCGTTCGCCCCGGCCCGGTTGTCGACCACCACATCCTGGCCGAGCAGCGGCCCCAACTTGGCGGCGATGATGCGAGCCATCGTGTCGTTGCCGCCTCCGGCGCGCGTCGGCACGATGAGGGTCAGGGCTCTGCGCGGAAAAATTGACGACCCGGCGTCTCGTGGTTCTGGAGGTGAAAAAACGTAATCGGGCAGATGCAGTTCGCCCTGCATGATCTTTCGCGCCGTGCGAACGAGGGCGGCACGCTCCACGGTCGCGGCGTCTGCGCTACCCTTCAACTCGACTTCGACGTCGATCTGGCCGGCGGGATGCAGCACGATCAGCTTGTGGCGTCCCGGTCCGCGCGCCGCCCCGCTCGCGACCGTTCCCGGCAAGGCAAACGCGCTGGCGACGCCGATGGCTCCCGTCACGGCATGCGATGCATGGCATTTGCGCGGCGTGAAGTAGCGGGAGCCGATGCTGTTATTCGACTCACCCGTGCTGACCAGCACCGGCTTTGGAATGACGCTGTTGGAGACGTCGCCGAGGCCCATCCTGCGGCCAGCCTCCAGGCGAAGGCTCTCCAGTCGCTCGAGGAGCGTAGTGTTCGCGTCGAGCGCTGCTGGTTTCTCGCGCCCCGTGACGCGGAGATCGCCGGCGCGCACGATCATCAGCGGCATGGCCGCGTCGATGCAGGTCACTTGGATGCCGTCGATCGTGTCGATTCGCTTGCCTGTTGGAAACACCTTCCCGGTGACTGCACCCCACGCATCGAGGAAGTTGAGCAGTATGGGCGCCGCCGTGCCGGCCACACCATCGATGCGCGCATCGCCTTCATAAGTCACGCGGCCGCCGGGTGTTCGCACAGTCACGTCGATGCGCGAACCAGTGTTGACGTTGTAAACGCGAACATTGGTGGTCCCTTCCGTCGGAGAAATCAACCCCTGCTCGATCGCGAAAGGCGCAACGCCGGAGAGCATGTTTCCGCAGTTCGGCCGCGTGTCGACCGATCGGTGGCCGACGCCTACCTGCGCGAAGAGATAGTCGATGTCGCAGCCCGGCTGCGACGAGCGCGACACGATGGCGACCTTGCTGTTCAACGTGCTGCCGCCGCCCACGCCGTCGAGCTGCAGCGGGTCGGAGGCACCGATGGCGCCGATCAGCGCCTGGTCACGGGCCTCGTCGCCTTCGGGCAGCCACTCGCGCAGGAAGAAAGGGCCGCGCGATGTTCCGGCGCGCATCAGCACGCAAGGGATGGACCGGCTCATCTCAATCCGCGGTGATCTTGGCCGCTTGGACCACCTTCTTCCACTTGACCTGCTCCTGCGCCACATAGGTGCGCATCTGGTCGGTCGTCATGGTTGAGACTTCGGCACCGTGGTCCTCGAGTCGCTTGATCACGCTCTTGTCGGCCAGCACCTCGTTGAGCACCTTGTTGAGCTGTTCGATCACCGGCTTGGGCGTCTTCGCCGGCGCAAAGATGCCGTACCACTGCGAGACGTCGACGTCGGCGATGCCCTGCTCCTGGAGCGTGGGTACGTCGGGCATGAGCGTCGAGCGCTTGGTGCCTGCAACGCCCACTGCCTTCAGCTTGCCGGCCTTGACGTACGGCATGGCCGTGAAGAGGCTGGGAAACATCACCTGCGTCTGGCCTCCGATGGTGTCGGTGATGGCCGGTGCGGAGCCCTTGTAGGGCACGTGCAGCATGCTGGTGCCCGTCGAAAGCTTGAACATCTCGGCCGCGAAGTGCGGCGCGGTGCCGTTGCCGGCCGAGGCGTAGCTGGTCTTGTCCGGAGCGGCCTTGAGCATCCCCACGACTTCCTTCGCGTTGCCGGCCTTGACTGCCGGATTGAGCACCATCAGCGTTGCCGAGGACCCGACCATGCCGACGGGCTCGAAATCCTTCACCGGGTCGTAGCGAAGCTTTTGCAATGCCGGGTTCATTGCATGGGTTGCGATGTAGCCCAGCATGAGCGTGTAGCCGTCGGGAGCAGCCCGCATCACGTACTCGCTGGCGATGGCGCCGTTGGCGCCGGCCTTGTTATCGACGATGACGGGCTGCTTGAGGATGGCCGACATGGCCTGGCCGATGACGCGCGCCATGGCGTCGTTGGCACCTCCCGCCGCCGTCGGGACCACGAGGGTGATCGACTTTTCAGGAAAGGCGGCGGCTGCGCTGCCGCAGGCCAAGGACGCCGCCAGCGCGGCGGCGCCAACGAGGCGAATCTTCTGGAACTTCAATTTGTCTACTCCGGTGGATGGTCGAAAACTGGTTGCTTGGGAGGCTCTTGTTTGGCCGTGATCGAATGTTCCGCTCTCTGAAGCGTTCTGTGAATTGCATGTTTAGGATCGATTGATGCACACTGTCGATCAGTGACACTGCTCGGGAGCCCTGCGCCATGGCCATCAACTTCAATCTCAACGATCTGCAGGCGTTCCGGGCGGTGGCCGAGCTCAACARCTTCCGAAAGGCCGCCGAGGCGCTGCATGTGTCGCAGCCGGCATTCAGCCGACGCATCGAAAAGCTCGAGGAGGCCCTTGGCGTGCGACTGCTCGACCGCACCACCCGGCGCGTGAGCCTGACCTCGGTCGGACGCGACTTCGATCGCAAGGTGCAGCAGCTCCTGGACGACCTCGACCACACGCTGTTGGGAATCCGCGGCGTGGCGGCCACGCGCATGGGCGAGGTGACGATCGCCTGCGTGCCCTCGACCGTCTACTACTTCCTGTCGCAGGTGATCTCGCGCTACCACGAGCGCTACCCGAAGATCCGGGTCAAGGTCTTCGACGCCAGCGCCAACGAGGTGCTGTCGGCTGTGTCGCGCGGCGAGGCCGACTTCGGGCTCAACTTCGTCGGCGGCAAGGAGCCGGACATCGAATTCAAGCCCTTGCTGGAGGAGCGCTTCGTCGCGGCTTGCAGGCGCGACCATCCGCTCGCCAGGAAGCGCCGCGTGAGCTGGTCCGAACTGGCGCAGTACGACTACATCTCGGTCAGCAAGGCGTCGGGCAACCGGCTGCTTCTGGACCAGGCGCTTTCGGGCCTGGCCGGGCGTCCGCAGAGCATCTACGAGACCCAGCACGTCACGACGATGCTCGGCCTGGTGGAGGCGGGCCTCGGCGTCGCAGCGGTGCCCTCGATCGCCATGCCGGACGCGGACCATCCGCTGCTCGTGAGCGTTCCGCTCTACGACCCGGTGATCACCCGCAAGATCGGCCTCATCCGGCGCAAGGGCCGGACCCTGTCCCCGGCCGCGCAGCAGCTTTACGCCTTCTTCTCCGAGATGAAGGCAAAGCGCGGCAAGCCCGAAGGCCGCCGCGCGGTGAGTTGAACGGGCCGTGCTCCAAGCCCGGCGCTCGGTGTCAGTGCGCCGGGCCAGCGTGGCCGAGCGGCGCAGGGAAGTCGCCGGAACCCTCTTCGAGATCATGCTCGGTGTTGGCGTAGTTCGCGGCCAGTTCGCGCCGCAGCACGTCCCGGTCGCACGCGTTTTCCCAGATCGAGACCACGATGCAGGCCACTGCGTTGCTGATGGTGCTGGTGAGCGCCCGCGCCTCGGACATGAAGCGATCGATGCCGACGATCAGCGCCACGCCGGCCACGGGCAGGTCAGGCATGACCGTGAGCGTGGCAACCAGGGCGACGAAGCCACTGCCCGTGACCCCCGCTGCCCCCTTGGACGTGAGCAGCATGATGCCCAGCATCGAGGCGATCTGTAGCCAGGACAGATGGATGTCGCAGGCCTGGGCGATGAACATCGACGCCAGCGTGAGGTAGATGGCCGTGCCGTCGAGATTGAACGAATAGCCGGTCGGAAGAACGAGGCCGACCACGCCCTTCTTGCAGCCGAGGCGCTCCAGCTTGAGCAATAGGCGCGGCAGCACCGGCTCGCTGGACGAGGTGCCGAGCACGACCAGCAACTCTTCCTTGATGTAGCGCATCAGTTGCCACAGCTTGAAGCCGTGCAATCGCGAGAGCACACCGAGCACCACGACGACAAAGAAGATGCAGGCCACATAGAAGGTCCCGATCAGCAAGCCGAGCGAGCCGATCGACTTGATGCCGTAACGCCCGACGGTGAATGCCATCGCGCCGAATGCACCGATCGGCGCCAGCCGCATGATGATGCCGAAGGCCGCGAAGAGCATGTGCGAGAAGCCTTCGACGCCCTCGAGCACGGGCTTGGCCGCTGTTCCGATGCGGGTGAGCCCGAATCCGCAGAGCACGGCCAACAGCAGCACCGGCAGCACCTCGCCCTCGGCGAAGGCGCCGACGAAGGCGTTCGGGATGATGTGCATGACGAAGTCGGTAAAACCGTGGATATGCACCTGGTTCGCGAAGCGGGTCGCCACGGAGGCGTCGAGGTTCTTCGGATCGATGTGCATGCCGGCGCCCGGTTGCATCAGGAACACGGTGACCAGGCCCGTGATGAGCGCGAGAATCGTCAGGGCGTAGAAGAGGCCCATAGCCTTCAGCAGCGTTTTGCCGATTTCCTTCGAATCACCTAGCGAGGTGATGCCGGTGACGATGGTGCAGAACACCACCGGGGCGATCATCATCTTGACCAGCTTGACGAAGCCGTCGCCGAGCGGCTTGAGGCTGGCGCCGAAGTCTGGCCAATAGTGGCCTACGGTGATGCCGAGGATCAGGCCGATCAGGACCTGTACGTAGAGCAGTTTCAGGAGTTTGCGGATGTTCACGACGTTGTCTCCGGTTTTGAGAGGCGCACAGATGCGTACCGGTCTGCGCCGGTTCGGTCGGAAGCGTGGAGCGGGGACGGACTCAGCGGCGCGCGCCGAGCACCCGATCGACCATGACGCCGGCTTGGCCGAGGTTGTTGGCCGGGTCACACATTGCGTCGAGCTGGGCTCGAGTGACGTGCTTGTTGATCTCCGGGTGGGCGGCCAGGATCTCGATCAACGGCCGGTTGTCGGCGAGTGCCTGACGACACAGGTCATACACCAGGTCATGGGCATATTCACGGCCAATGTACGGGCCCAGGCCCATCATCACGGCCTCGGACATCACAAGCCCGTTGGTGATATCGATGTTGGCGCGCATTCGGGTGGCGTCGACCTCCAGCCCCTTGAGGATGAACTTGGTCTGCTTCAATGCGCCTGACATCAGGCAGAAGATCTCCGGGAGCGACACCCACTCGATTTCCCAGGGACCGGTCGAGCGCTCGTGGTCGGCCACCATCGCATCCATCAGCGCGGCGGCATGCTGGCGGGCGACCGAGATGTTGGCGTGGATGTAGAGGCAGGAGATCGGATTGCGCTTTTGCGGCATGGTCGACGACGAGCCCCGGCCCGGTGCGAAGGGCTCGAAGACCTCCGCCACTTCGGTCTGCATCATCAGCTTGACATCCATCGCGATCTTGCCCAGCGAGCCGCCAACCAGGCCCAGGAAGGCTCCGACCTCCGCGATGGTGTCGCGCACCGTGTGCCACGAGATCAGCGGCTGGGCCAGGCCCAGTTCCTTCATCAGTCCGGCCTGGGTTTCCATCGCGCCCTTCTCGAGCGAAGACAACGTGCCCGACGCACCGCCGAACTCGCCCATCAGGACGCGTGGCTTGAGCTGTTGCAGGCGCTCGCGGTGGCGATCGATGCCAGCCAGGATGCTCGCCATCTTGTAGCCGAAGGTGATCGGCGTGGCCTGCTGCAGGTTGGAACGGCCGATGACCGGCGTGTCACGGTACTTCTTCGCCAGGGCGGCGAGCGCATCCCCGATCTCGTCCAGATCCTGCTCGACAAGAACGAGGCTTTCGCGCATCTGCAGCACGGCGGCCGTGTCGGTGATGTCCTGCGTCGTGGCGCCCCAATGGCAATACTCGCCGAGCTTGTCGCGGCAGTTCGCATTGATCTGGTTGACCACGGCAATGATGGGGTAGCCGATCTGCTCGGTCTTGGCTTTTAACTTGGCCCAGTCGATCTGCGACAGGTTGCAGTTGCGAACGATCTCATCCGCGGCTTCCTTCGGGATGATGCCGAGTTCGCCCTGCACCTTCGCGAGGGCGCGCTCGATGTCCAGGTACTTGGCGGTGCGATTCTCGTCGGACCAGACATCGCGCATGCGTGCGTCGCTGAACATGTCGCCGAAGATGCGTGAGTCGATGATGGTGGAAGCCATGGTGGGTTGTCTCTTTCTGCGGTGGAAGTTGGGGAATGAGGTCTGTCAGTCGCGGGCCAGGGCCAGCGTGCGTTGTGCCTGGAGGACGACGGGCCGGTCGACCATGCGTCCGTTGAGCCGGGCGGCGCCGGGCGACGCGGCGTCGGCAACCAGGACGCGCCGAGCCCAATCCAGTGCCTCCGCGCTCGGACGCAGCGCGGCGTGGATCGGCTGGACCTGGCGCGGGTGGATACATAGCTTGGCGCCGAAGCCAAACCGTCGAGCCTCCGCAAGATCCGACAGCAACTGTGCCTCGTCGTCGAGTTGCGGCGTGACGCCTGCTACCGGTGCCGGCAGGCCGGCCAGGCGCGAAGCGATCGCAATGCGGCCGGCTGCATAACCAAGGCCGGAGGCGTCCGTGGAGATGTCCATGTCGAGGTCGAGTGCGAAATCGAGCGTGCCGAACACCAGGCGCTGCGCGCCGGCGGCCGCAATGCGGTCCACGTCAGCCGCACCGCGTGCGCTTTCGATGAGCGCGAGGATGCCGGCATGCGGCAATGCTGCCTGGGTCTCGGCGATCTGCGCGGCCGACTCGGCCTTGGGCAAGAGCACGCTGATCCCGGGCGCGTCGCGCAATGCCGCGAGGTCGGCGGCAAACCAGGGCGAGCGGGCGTCGTTGATACGCACCACGATACGCGAACGGTCTGCGGGCGTTGCACCCTGCAGCCATGTCGCGATAGCGCTGCGTGCATTGGCCTTGTCGTCGCCGGCCACGGCATCCTCGAGGTCGAGCACGACCTTGTCGGCACCGCTGGCCAGCGCTTTGTCGAAACGTTCTGGGCGGGTGCCGGGCACGAAGAGGTAGGTCCGGGCAGGAGGCATCAATTCGGCGGGCATGACAGCGACCTCAGACGGCTTTGGACGTGTGCAGGCCGGCGATCTCGGCCGCGCTGTAGCCGAGCTCGGACAGAATGGCGTCGGTGTGCTCGCCGAGTGCAGGCACCGGATCCATACGCGGGCCGGTGTTCCAGGTGCCGGGAGGCAGCATGGCGGGCACCGGCCCCATGGCCGTTCCGACCTCGGTCCAGCGGCCGCGCGCCTCGAGTTGCGGATGCGCCCAGACTTCCTTCATGGTGTTGACCTGGGCATTGGCGATCTGCGCGAGTTCGAGTCGCTCGACCACCTGCCTGCCGGTCAGCGGCGTGAAGGCGTCCACGATGATCTGGCGCAGCGCGACCCGCTCCGCCACACGCTTGAAGTTGGCGCTAAAGCGCGGATCCTTCGCGAGCTCGGGTTGCTGCAGCACCTTGTCGCAGAAGCTGACCCATTCGCGCTCGTTCTGCAAGCCCAGCATCACGGTGCTGCCGTCGCCGGCAGGGAACGGGCCGTACGGATAGATCGTCGCGTGGCTGGCGCCGGTACGCGGCGGCGGCGCGGCGCCTTCGAAGGCGTAGTAGAGCGGGTAGCTGGTCCACTCGGCCAGCGACTCCAGCATCGAGATGTCGATGCGTTGCCCCTTGCCGGTCTGGCCGCGCTGCAGCAGCGCCGCGAGAATGTTGCTGTAGGCGTACATGCCGGCGGCGATGTCCGCGATCGAGGGGCCCGCCTTGCAGGGCTCTTCGGGCGTACCTGTGACCGAGACGAAGCCGGCCTCGCTTTGAATCAACAGGTCGTAGGCCTTCTTGTCGCGGTAGGGGCCGGGATTGTGCGGGTCGTCCCCGTAGCCGGAAATATCGCAAACGATCAGGCCCGGCTTGACGCCGGAAAGCTTGTTGTAGCCAAGGCCGAGGCGCGTTGCGGCGCCCGGTGCCAGGTTCTGCACGACGACGTCGGCCTTCTCCATGACCAACCGTTCGAGCACCTGGGCTGCATCGGGGTGTTTCACGTCGAGCGTGAGGCTTTCCTTGGAGCGGTTGGTCCAGACGAAGTGCGACGCGAGGCCGCGAACGCGTTCGTCGTAGCCGCGGGCGAAGTCGCCCGAACCGGGGCGCTCGATCTTGATGACGCGGGCACCGAGGTCCGCCAACTGGCGAGTGGCGAAGGGCGCGGCAATCGCGTGCTCCAGCGTGACGACGGTGATGCCCTTGAGTGGCTGCATGGGTTAGTCTCTCTTGATGTCGTGGTGGTGGATCAGCGCAGCACGGCGGTGGCGTCCATCGTCAGCCACCCCTCCTGGTCCGAGGCCCAGAGGTGGATCGATTTGCCGTCGGCCTGCGGTTGACCGCTGACATGAAACGCGTTGAGGTCGAAAGTCGGGCGGAGCGCCTTGAAGCGAAAGCTCGCGACGTCGGCATCGGGCAGCTGGCGGCGCAGCAGGTCCATCAGCAGTGTCGCGATCAGCGGTCCGTGCACGATCAGGCCCGGGTAGCCTTCGACCTGCGTCACATACTGGCGGTCGTAGTGGATGCGGTGGCCATTGAACGTGAGCGCCGAGTAGCGGAACAGCAGCACGTCGTCCGGGACGATCCGGCGGCCCCAGGCGGCCTCGGCCGGCGCGGCCTGGGGCGGCGGCACGACATCGTCCGGGCCCTGGGCTTCGCGGTAGACGATGTCGTGGAACTCGACCAGCGCCGGCTCGGCGGCCTCGTTGCAGCGCACCTCGTGACGCACCTTCACGAACACGAGCGTGCCGGTGCGGCCTTCCTTCGTCGTAACGTCATCGATGGTCGAGGTTCGCGCCACACGGTCGCCGACGCGGATCGGCGAACGGAACTCGAACTGGCTGCCGGCCCACATGCGCCGGGGCAGCGGAACCGGCGGCAGGAAGCCGCCGCGCCTCGCATGGCCGTCGGCGCCGATTTCGCTCTGCCGATGCATCGGCAGGAAGTACAGCCAATGCCAGAGTG
Organism: Variovorax sp. P4_D9; assembly: GCF_056401695.1. Taxonomy (NCBI): domain Bacteria; kingdom Pseudomonadati; phylum Pseudomonadota; class Betaproteobacteria; order Burkholderiales; family Comamonadaceae; genus Variovorax; species Variovorax sp. P4_D9. The sequence goes on along the minus strand of NZ_JBFUIU010000208.1, from coordinate 1,489 downwards.
GCGGAAGCGGGGTGCCGGCGCCTACCGGCGTCGCCTGATGATCCAGAGTCGCCGTCAGTGCCACGATGGGCGTGGGGTAGATGGTGTCTTCGAATCTTTCGCTGCGCCCGATCCACGATTGCAGCTGATCTCGCTGTGCGTCCACTGTCGTCTCCTTCGTTCACTGCACCAAACGGCAGCAGTTGTGGGGAGTGAGTTTGCGACGCAGGATGGCTTAGGGGAATTGCAATGTTTGGGCCTATTGATGCATGCAGTGCAATAAACCGGGCCAGCCAAGAACGGCGTTCGTCGGACTATTGCGAAGAATGCGGAAAGACCGATGCTTGTGGCATTGGTGAGGCGGGGTTTCCTGTGCAGGGCTGCCGTCGTCCCACAGCCGCCTGCTAAATCCCTCCCGCAGCGGTACCGTGCGGGTGTGGCGCGTCCAGCGGGGTCGAGAACAGTGTCTCACGCAGCCCATGCGTTCTTGGATTCGCGAAGTATCGAATCTGTTTTGCGCGGTTGCGAAGTACCTTGCTTTCTTTCTTGCGACGGCAAATCTGGGACCACAAGAGCAGCCGTCCAGAGACAAACGGCGCGCGTGGCCGGTATCAGTTTTACTTTCTTCTACGTGGGATGCCCCGGAAATGTCGGGCTCGATCGACAAGACTGATCATCTGTGCTGCCCCATCGACCGTCAGATGATGGCGAGTGAACCCTGGCCTCGGAGCAATATAGGCTGCCATTTCGCGAGCAAGCTCGAGCTGCCGATCAGACGCCGCTGCCAGGAGCGCGATCACCAAGTTCTCCAGCGCGATCACGCGGATGTGGAGCTGTACCAGCTCGGCATTGGTCAACGGTGGAACGTCGGTCGGCACTTCCCCCGGGATCGAGCCCTCTTGCCGGCGGTCGGGCGCCGCGCCACCCCTGCTTTCTGATCTCGAAAGCGCCTTTTCGCGCTGGAGCTGGTGGGGAAGATCCAGGGAGTCCGGCTTTCGTTCAAGCATGAGTGCCCTCCTCGGTGTTTCAAGCCGCGACCGTAAAGCGTTGTTCCGTGCCTTGTCAACAACTCAACACACCGCTGTGGTTTCGATAGGGCGCATCCGTGCCTCCGGCGCCGTTCCGATGGGCAGCCGGTGCCGGACGGGAAACGCGACGGAGCCCTTTGTTGCCAACCGTGAAAGGCTGCCCGGGTTCGCCATCGTCGAAATAAGGGTTGACTCGCCCCCCGCCAAGCGGCATTGGGTGGTCCGGACAGGGACAGGGTCTTGACGATGTCCCCCGCCGTCTCGCCCTTGGCGAGCTAGGGCACGAAGTGACGGAAGCGATATGGGTCGCCGCTGAAATGCGGCCAGGCGTCGCTTACGCGCAATCCAACCTTGCCGTTGACAGAAGGGCCACTTCAGCGCGCGAGCACCGCTCTCGCGCGCGCCACCACGTTGTCGACCGTGAAGCCGTACCTCTCGAGAAGTACCTGCAGGGGCGCCGAGGCACCGAAGCGGTCTATGCC
>NZ_JBFUIU010000207.1:0-12662 GCF_056401695.1 Variovorax sp. P4_D9 | reverse complement strand
GTGTACGGGTATCTAAAGGCATGACCGCCCTAGCGCCCGCGGGCGGTGCCAGGCCGCACCAAGCAGTGGCCCAGCCCGAGTTGTTTGATGGCGACGTGGCTCGGTCCCTGCTCGATCAGTTGCTGGACGATTCGAGGCTGTACCGGAAAGGAAGCGACTACCAGGCGTTGCTTGACTTTGTCGTCCGTCTGCGCAACTTCGCGCCCTTCAACGCCATGTTGCTGGAGATTCAAAAGCCGGGCTCAGTTCGAGCGGTCTCTGATCAAAGAACGCCAGCGCGAAGGGATAGCGATCGCGAAGGCCCAAGGGGTCTACAAGGGGCGTAAGCCGGTCCTCGACGCTGACGCCGCCAAGACGCTCCGGGAGATGGCTGCGCGAGGCGTTCCCAAGGTGGACATCGCGGAGACGCTCGGCATCTCCCGGGCGAGCGTGTACGGGTATCTAAAGGCATGACCGCCCTAGCGCCCGCGGGCGGTGCCAGGCCGCACCAAGCAGTGGCCCAGCCCGAGTTGTTTGATGGCGACGTGGCTCGGTCCCTGCTCGATCAGTTGCTGGACGATTCGAGGCTGTACCGGAAAGGAAGCGACTACCAGGCGTTGCTTGACTTTGTCGTCCGTCTGCGCAACTTCGCGCCCTTCAACGCCATGTTGCTGGAGATTCAAAAGCCGGGCTTGAGCTATGCCGCATCGGCGGCCGATTGGCGTGACCGATTCGACCGGCATATCAAGGATGGGGCACGACCGTTGCTCATCCTTCGACCCTTCGGGCCGGTCGCATTGGTCTACGACGTCCTGGACACCGACGGTGCCGCTTTGCCATCTGCGGCCACAGCGTTTACGGCAGAAGGCGGCATGACGCCAGGCGTGTTGGATGCCTGCTCGAGGAAGCTGGTCGGCAAAGGCATCGAATGGAGTAGCGTGGATGCCGGCGACAACCTCGCAGGGTCAATCCGGCTCCTGCTGCGATCGGCCAATCCTGCGGTTCCTTCGCGGTATCTCATGAGGGTGAACCGCAACCACGACGTCAATGTCCAGTTCGCCACGTTGACCCACGAGCTCGGCCACCTGTTCTTGGGGCATCTTGGCGCCGACAAGTATCTGAACATTCCGGATCGCCCAAAGCTCGAGCACAGAAAGCGGGAACTTGAGGCCGAATCCGTCGCCTACATCGTCTCCGGCCGCAACGGCGTCGAGAACAACTCGAAAACGTACCTCGCCGCCTACGTGAAGGAAGACACGACTGCAGAGACCCTGGACTTGTACCAGGTCATGCGCGCATCCGGGCAGGTTGAAACCTTGCTTGGGCTGACGGCGCGCACCAGGTTCGAGCGGCCAGTCATACAAGCCGCAGGCATGTCTTGACCGGCGTGTCATCCACGAGTGGTTTTGGGGATCTAAGAGGACTGAAGGCAAGCCCGACACACACCGTTGGGGCGGATCACCTCTCGTCGGTCTGCGAGCGCTCTTCCTGGTCCGCTTGCCTGGTTTCGCGGACGACATCCGACAGATCCTCGACGCTCTCTTTGTCCTGCGCGTCGGCCGGCGCGTCGACGGAATATCGGACCAGAGCAGCGCAGCTAGCTCGAACGTCAGCAATGCAGCAAGCGAGCGTGGACCCTGGCACCGCGACGGCCCGGAGCCGGCCAGAAGGAGTCCTTCGCGAACGACTGCAGTGCGGCAGCCCGACTTCACTGCCAGCGGGACGCAGTGCGAGATCGCTACGTCACCAGGGGTAACAGCAGTGATACACAAACACCAGCAGGCTGCCGCACAGCTTGTTGAAGAGTTCCGAAGATGCGAATGCCGCGGGAGTACAGAAAACTCGTCATTCGGCCTGCATAGCAGGCCCCAGGCAGGCCGGTGATGAAGGTGCAGGTTCGCCGCATAGCGATCCGTCAGTGCCGTGGCAGCCATGGTCGGTCTTCGGTGCGGCGGCCATCGAAACACTTGTTTTAGTTCCGGCTCTGCCAGCTTAGGGTAAATCCTGCGTCGCGAGTCACGCGACGTCGCCTGGTCGCTCCGACAATCAGGCTCTCATGTCTACTGTCACACTTCAACATCTCACCGCCACGCGCCGCGCCGACAAACCTGCCGCGCACGGTGTAACGCGTCGCACCAAGTCTGCCCCGGTGCCAGGCCCGTTCGCCATCGAAATGATGGAACTCGGCACGCCGGCGAACCCCATGCGCGTGCGCGTCGGCCGCAAGCCGGGCAACCGTAAGGGCGTGCCCCTGCTGCTGTTCAACGGCATCGGCGGCAACATCGAACTCTTGGCACCCCTCGCCGAACGCATGCCGGAACGCGAGATCGTGATCTTCGACATCCCGGGTGTCGGCCAGTCGGATTTGCCGCGCTGGCCTTACCGGCTCGGCGGCATCGCACGGCTGGCCGCGAAGATCCTGGACCGGTTCGACATCGCGGAGGTGGACGTGCTGGGCGTCTCCTGGGGGGGCGCCGCCGCGCAGGAATTCGCATACACCTGCCGCAACCGCTGCCGCCGGCTGATCCTGTGCGCGACGGCTGCGGGCGTTGTGATGGTTCCGGCCAACCCCGGCGTGCTGTGGAAGATGGCAACGCCGAAGCGGTACATGGATGCCGAGTACTCGCGGAGCATCAGCGGCGACATCTATGGCGGCGACTTCCGCACTAACCCGGCGCTGGCCACCGAGCTGTTCCGTCACGTCAAGTACAAGTCGAAGCTGGGCTACTACCTGCAGCTGCTTGCCGCCTCGGGCTGGACCAGTGTCCACTGGCTGCCGGGGCTGCGCCAACCCACGCTGCTGATGGCGGGCGCCGACGACCCGCTGGTGCCGCTAGTCAATGCGCGGCTGATGCACAAGCTGATCCAGCATTCGGAGCTCAAAGTCTTCGATTGCGGGCACATGTTCCTGATGACCCGTGCCGATGAATCCGTCGCGGCCATACGCGAATTCCTGGACAGGCCCTGAAGTCTTCGGGGTGCCTGGCCGTTCCTCTCATTCATTCATTGAATCCCCCCATCGCCATGAGCACCCCTGAGTTCACCTTCCAATCCCTCGCCGGCCTCACCGGCCAGCCCATCGGCTCGTCGTCCTGGATCACCATCGACCAGGCCCGCATCGACGAGTTCGCCCACTGCACGAACGATGCGCAGTGGATCCACGTCGACGTGGAACGCGCCGCCAAGGAGAGCCCCTTCGGCGGCACCATCGCGCACGGTTTCCTGACCCTGTCGCTGCTGGCGCCCACGATCTTCGATGTCCTCATCTCGCACATGCAGCTCAAGCAGGCGGTGAACTACGGGCTGGACAAGATCCGCTTCATCGCGCCCGTGCGCGCCGGCAAGCGCGTGCGCAACCACATCAGCGTGGTGTCCATCGAGGACAAGGGCAACGGCCGCCATCTGCTCACCACCGAGAACACGGTGGAGATCGAGGGCGAGGACAAGCCCGCGCTGGTGGCGCACTCCATGGCCATGCTGATGGCCTGATCGCTGAAGAAGCACAAGGAGACAGAGACATGGCGACAACGTCATCGGCCGCTGACAAGGCACCTCTGAAGAAAAAGGCGGCCACGCCGAAGCCGGCGTCGACACCCGCGCGCAAGCGCGCATCGGCCAAGGCCGCCGCGCAGACACCCCCGAAGGATGCATCACCCAGGCCGACCGGGACGGCCAGCAAGCCCACCCGCACGACGCCCGACCCGATGAGCGTGGTCAACGACCTCAGCGACCTGGTCGCACGCGCAAGCGAGAACACCCTGGCGCCGAACCCGCTCCTCGGGCTGCGGGCCGCCGACTTCGCGGAGGCCACCCAGTCGCTACTCAAGCTGGCCACGGTGTCCCCGGGCGCGACCGTCGGCTCGCTCGCCAAGTACGCGAAGGTGCTCGGCCAGATCGTGCAGGGCAAGTCCGAACTGGCGCCGGAACCGAAGGACCGCCGATTCGCAGACCCGGCCTGGCAGAGCAACTTTGCCTATAAGCGCCTGATGCAGAACTACCTGCTGACGCACAACGAGTTCCACAGCCTGATCGCCGACTCCAAGCTGGGCGAGCGCGAGAAGGGGCAGGCGCAAKTCCTCACCGCCCTCGTGACCGACGCCCTGGCGCCGAGCAACTGGCTGATGGGCAATCCCGCGGCGGTGCGCAAGGCCGTCGATACCGGCGGCGCGAGCGTCGTGGAAGGCCTGAAGAACCTCGTGCACGACATGCGGCACAACCACATGATGCCGATGCAGGTCGACAGCACGCCGTTCAAGCTCGGTGAGAACATGGCGACCTCGCCCGGCCAGGTGGTCTATCGCTGCGAGACCTTCGAACTGATCCAGTACACGCCCAGCACGCCGCAGGTGTACCAGCGCCCGCTGGTCATGGTGCCGCCGCAGGTCAACAAGTTCTACGTCGTGGATCTCGCGCCCGAGAAGAGCCTCGTCAAGTGGACCGTGGACAGCGGCGTGCAGATGTTCATGGTGAGCTGGCGCAATCCCACGGCGGAGCATCGCGACTGGGGCTTGGAGCACTACGCCCTGGCGGTGGATGAGGCGGTCGACGTGGCACGCGAGATCACCGGCAGCCCCGACGTGAATATGTGGGGCTCATGCTCGGGCGGGATGACGCTGGCGGGCTATCTGGGCTGGCTCGCCGGCACCGGCCAAACCAAAGAGGCCCGCAAGGTGGCCAACGTATCGTGGGCCGTGTGCGTGCTCGATGGCGCCGGCGCAATGAAGGAGACCACGCTGGGCCTGTTCAACTCGCCCGCGGCAGTGCGCGCGGCGCGATCCCGCTCGCGCAGCAAGGGCGTGATCGAGGGCTCCGAGTTGGCCGCGATGTTCGCCTGGCTGCGTCCGAACGACCTGATCTGGAACTACTGGGTCAACAACTACCTGCTGGGCAATAAGCCGCCGGCCTTCGACATCCTGGCCTGGAACGCGGATACCACGCGGCTGCCGGCGAAGTTCCATTCCGACTTGCTGGACATCATGGAAAGGAATCCCTATGTCCAACCAGGCGCCATGACCATCAAAGGGGTTCCGATCGATCTGTCGAAGGTGAAGATCGGCGCCTACGTGATCGGCGGCCTCACCGACCACATCACGCCCTGGAAGAGCTGCTACGGCACGGCGCGCCTGTTCGGTGAAGACTCGACCTTCGTGCTGGCCAATACGGGCCACGTGCAGAGCCTGATCAATCCGCCGGGGGCGCCCAAGGCGTTCTTCTCGACCGCGCCGAGCAGCCAGGCCGATGCCGATAAATGGGCCGCCACTGCCGTGCGGCACGAAGGCAGCTGGTGGCTGCACTGGCGCGAATGGATGCAAGAGCGCTCGGGCGAGCTGATGGATGCGCCCGGCAAGGCCGGCTCGCGCGTCCATCGGCCGGTGTGCGACGCGCCGGGCACCTACGTGCTGCAGACGTAGCAAGCGGCCGATGATGGATGCGGGAGCAACTGAAGTGTCTGTGCACGCAGGTCTCCAGCGAATGAGGCCCCCAATGGCGTGTTTCTAAAGGTCGGGTTTAGTGCGTCGAGTTCAGCGCTGCGCATTTCCGGTTTGGGCCCTTGGACCTTCATGAGTTGTTGTTCCACGCCGCAAAGCAGTCTTTGTCGCGCCCCCCGGTTCTCGCAGACAGACAAACCCCTGCCGCTGCATACGGCTCTATTTGGTCGCCACGATGCCCGGCGGTTTCCAGGTTCCCTCCCCGGGAGGTAGCACCGATGGCGGCGTTTCCTTGGGCCAATACAGCCGCGTGCCAAATAGATCGGGCAGGGTGAACCAGCCGAGCCGCCGACGCTGGGCGGTCTGGCAAGCCTGCCGACGATCTCGCAGATGGCCTGCAACCCGAGGAAGTTCAGGATCGTACCTTTGTGCTTTGGTCGATGAGCTTGGGTTGGAGGCCTCTTTCGGGGCGCTCTTCAGAAAGTGGCTCCGTCGACGATTCCGGCGCGTTCCATCTTTCGGTGGCAGGGCGGGTAGTCCATCACCGCGTAGTGCTGGGTGCTCCGGTTGTCCCAGAACGCCACGCTGTTGGGCTTCCAGCGGAAGCGCACCTGGAATTCGGGCACCGCGGCCTGGCTGATCAGGTAGTGCAGCAGCTGGCTTGCACCGGCCGCGTAGTCCTGGCCGAAGCGCACGTTGTCGGGAGTGTGGAAGTTGGTGAAGTGCGTGGCGTAGGCATTGACGAAGAGCACCTTCTCGCGCGTCTCCGGATGGGTGCGGACCACCGGGTGCTCGGCGTCGGGGTACTGGGCATGCAGCGCCAGGCGCTTTTCGATCGGCATGGCCGCGCCGAAGCTCGCTTCGATACTGTGGCGAGCGCGCAGGCTAGCGATGCGAGTCTTGATGTCCTCGGGCAAGCGCCGATAGGCCTCGACCATGTTGACCCAGATCGTGTCGCCCCGCCGACCGGCGGGCACTGCACGCAGCGCAGCACGGAGCCGAACGGCGGCTTCTAGCGCCAGGTGGCGTCGGTGTGGAACGAGTTCTCATAGCGGTCGTTCGGCGTTTCGGGGGACTTGTAGATGCGCACCAGCCCCGGGGTTCTCCGGGTCGCTGCCGAGCACGGGGTGGTCCTCGAGCTCGCCGAAATGGCCGGCGAAGGCCACGTGCTCGGCGCGCGTCATTTCCTGGTCGCGGAAGAACAGCACGCGGTGCTTGAGCAGCAACTGGCGGATCTCGGCCGTCAGGTCGGCGTCGCGTGAGGCTGCGCCCAGGTCCACGTTGCTCAGCTCGGCCAGGCCAGCGACGAAAACGCCAAAGGCACGCACCCTTCGGCGGCATCTGCCGCCGGCCTTTTGCGACCAGCAAGATCGGAGGCGGTACGTTATCGACGAAGTCCGTCAGAACGCATCGCAGCCGGCCGTCCGCGAGCAGGCTGCGCGCCGCCGAGTCGTCGGCCTGGAGGATTCCCACGCCAGCGGCAGCAGAAGGCGCGGCAGAGATGATCAAGCGCACCGCCCCCAACTGCCGCGCGACCAGCGAATCCGGCAGCTCGCCAAGGCGGATGGCGCAGTGTGGGCGCCGATCCGAATCTGCTCTTCTTCAGCCGATGTGAACGTGCCTCTTCTTCGGCTTCCGTCTTCTTCTGATCGACATCTTTGACGCGTCTTCTTCGGGTTTRATGTTCGTCTTCTTCAGACTTGCGCCGTACGGGCGCGCGCGTGGCCAATGGGGGCTGCCTTGCTCGACCAGTCGAGGAGCGACTATGGCGCGATCCGGACAGCGCAAGTGCTTGTGTTGCGGGCAGTTTTTTGATTCCGACCACCGAAATCGAAAACGTCAGCTGTATTGCTCAGCCGCCGATTGCCGACGTGCAAGCAAGGCCGCCAGCCAGTCCAATTGGCTGAGTGCTGCGGACAACGTCGGGTATTTCAACGACCCCGCCCACGTCGCTCGCGTAAAGGCTTGGCGCGCCGCACACCCTGGCTATGGCCGCAACAGACCTCGGAAGGCGTCTGCGTTACAAGATCCCTTGATCGTGCAAGTGCATGAATCCAAAGAAGAAAGTGCCAAACGTATTGGTTCATCGTTACAAGATCTCTTAGACCCACCATCGCCAGTCTTGGCGGCCCTGATCGCCCATCTATTCGAGGTGACGTTACAAGAGGACTGGGCCGCAACTACAAGGCTCTTGGTCCAACTTGGCTGCGACGTTCTCAATCGAAGTGGCTATGCAGACGGCGATGCCGGCCACGAGGAGAGAAAGGCTCTGCAAGCCCTGCACGCAGCCCGCCTTCGCGTGCGTCACCCGATGGCCTGATCCCCTCGCACTTTCAAACCGGGTGATTTCAGGCACTTTCGCACCGGCGCCCACACGCAGTCCCCAGTCGCGACCGATCAGGGTCATTGGAGCGGTTCTCCATGTGCGTGTTCAGACCTGGATGGCGGCTGCCTTTTGCGCCTTGTTTGTGGCGTAGCGTTGCCACAGCAGCAATGTCATGCTGATGCAGGTGAGCACGGCACAGCCCAGGGCCAGGTGCGACAAGGAATCCCATAGCATGGGTGCGAGCAGACCGGCCACCACCGCCATCATGCTGTATTGCACGAACAGTTGGCAGGACGAGGCCAGCCCGGCATTGTCGGGAAAGGGATGCAGCGCATGGCCCACGAGCAGCGGCATGGACAGGGCTATTGCAAAGCCTAAGGCCGCAATCGGCAGCAAATGGATCAGGCTGGGCGGCACCAATGCGGCCAGCGTGGTGTTGAGCACGTTAACGAAGACAAACCCTGCATAGGCAAGGTACATGGCGCGTCGCGTCCCCCAGCGTTGCACCAGGCGCGGCAGGCATAGAAAGCCGGCAATCAGCCCCACCATCATCGGGGTGAAGATCAGGTAGACGTCGGTGGGGGGACGCCCCAGCAAATGCGTCAAGAGCTGGGGCGCCGCCGCCACATAGAGAAACAGGGCCGCCCAGTTGCAGGAGTGAGCCACGGTCAGGCGCATGAACCAGGGTGAACCCAGCACAAAGTGGTAGTTACGCCAGAGGCTGTCCAGGCGTATGGCTTGGCGTCGGGCCGGGGGCAGCGATTCAGGCAGGTTGCGCGCATAGACCACCAGCAGCATGACGCCCACCGCGCTGAGGAACGCGAACACCGCACGCCAGCCCCACATCCACGTCAGCCAGCCCCCGAGCATCGGCAGGATGATGGCGCCGGCCGATTGCAGGAAGCTGGTGTGGGCAATCATCTTTTGTGCGGACTCGCCGTTGTACAGATCCCGTACGACAGCGCGGCACAAGATGTGGCCCATACCTACGACCATGCCCTGCACGGTGCGCAGAATCCACAGGTGCTCTATGCGGGTGGCCAGCAGGCTCAGCAGCGAGGTCAGCACCAGCACGACCAGCCCGATGAACAATGGCTTGCGCCGTCCCCAGGCGTCGGAGAGCACGCCATGCCACAGGCACATGAAGGCATTGGCTACAAAGAACAGCGAGACGGTTTGCTGTACGGCGGTGGCAGAGGTGCCCAGATCCTGCTGGATGGACACGATCGCGGGAAACAGCATGTCCGACCACAGGGTCGGGAGCATGCCCATGCAGCCCAGCAACAGAATCGCTTGCAGGGAATTGAAGCGCGCCAAGGGATGCGCGCTGCTGGGGGTGGATGGCGGGGGCATGGATGTCTCTACCTGGGCGTGCTGTGGATGCTGGTGATCGGTTCTCGTACCTACGAGCGTGACGTCGAGCGGGCCGCAAGCCCGCTTGTGGATGCGTGCCCGATGGATGACCTCTTCGGGCTGGGGGACTTTGCGCGAGAGGGCGGCTCAGGCAAGGGCATTGCGCCCGCCCGCGATGCGGCCAGGATGGGGTTCGCCGTCCACGGCTCTTGAGGGTTGCGCGGATCATGCTGCGGTTCGTGTTCGCCATGCTCGATTTCTGGCCGGTAGGACAGTACCTCGGGAATTGTCCATCCGTCGCATCAATGCAGCTTCACGCGCGCCACTGTCCGCCGGAAAATGAAGCGCGCCGCAGTACCGAGCGCCGTCTTCCACGCACCATGCAAGGCCAGTTCATGCATCTTGTAGAGCGACATATACATCGCGCGCGCGAAGAGGCCTTCGATCCATAGGTTGCCGCCGACGAGCCGCCCCATCAGATTGCCCACGGTCGTGTGCCTGCCGAGTGACACCAGGGAGCCGAAATCGCGGTAGCGCCAAGGCCTCATTGGTTTGCCGCGCAAGAGACGCTCGATCTGCCCAAGCATGTGCGCGGCCTGCTGGTGCGCCACCTGSGCGCGCGGCGGCACGTTGCCGTCTTGTCCGATCCAAGGCGCGGCGGCGCAGTCCCCGATGGCGAAAATGGTGTCGTCTCCGGTGGTCTGCAGCGTGGGCTTCACGACAAGCTGGTTGATGCCATTGGTTTCCAGGCCGTCGAGTTGGGCGAGGAATGCCGGCGCCTTGACGCCGGCAGCCCACACCACCAGCTCAGCGGGAACGGTCTCTCCGTTCGCGAGCTGCACACCGGCGGCGGTGACGGCGGTCACCCTGGCGCTGGTCCGCACGCGAACGTCGATCTTCTCGAGCAACTGTGTGGCCGCTGCGGACATGCGCTCGGGCAGCGAGCGCAGCACGCGCGGACCGGCCTCGATCAGGTTGAGCCTGATGTCGCGCTCAGGATCGATGCGATCCAGGCCGTAGGACACCAGGGTACGGGTGGCGTGGTGCAACTCGGCGGCCAACTCCACACCCGTTGCACCAGCCCCGATGATGGCTACCTGCAGCTGTTCAGGTCGAAGAGCGGTGCTCTGTGAATTTGCGCGCACGCATGCATTGACGAGTCGGCGGTGAAATTGCACCGCCTGCGCGGGCGTCTCCAGCCGGATCGCGTGTTCCTGGACGCCAGGCGTGCCGAAGTCGTTGTTGAGACTGCCCACGGCAATGACGAGCGTGTCGTAGCCGAACACGCGCGGGCCGGTGACGTGCTCGCCTTCGTCCGGATCGATGTAGGGAGCCACATGCACCTCACGCCGCTGCCGGTCCAGGCCCGTCATCTCCCCCATGCAATAGCGGAAGCCGTGCCAGTGCGCTTGGGCGAGGTAGTCGACCGCATGCGCGTGCAAATTGACCGTGCCGGCAGCGATCTCGTGCAGGTGCGGCTTCCAGAAATGCGTGCGCGCCTTCTCGATCAGCATGACCTGCGCCATTCCGCGGCGACCCAATTGGTCACCCAGCCGAGTGGCCAACTCGAGCCCGCCTGCGCCACCGCCCACGATCACGATGCGATGTGAGGGCGCCGTGCCCGCTTGGGCGCGGCGGTCGTCGGTGACAACATTCGCGGCTTCGGCAGCATGCGTTCCGCGTTGAACGACTTTGTTCATGTCTGAGGGGCGCGACCTTGAGCTGCGCATTAGGTTTGCATGTCGCAGAACTCGCGCGCGCCCGGTATGCGGGTCGAGGCCGGCTCGTCGGCGGGCTGGTCGGCGCGCCACATGTCGGCCTCGTAGGTTCGCGCGGCTAAGCTGAAGGCCAGCGGCGCCAGCAGGCCGAACGCCGGCATGACCGTCAACGCAGCTGTCAGTCCCCAGGTGTCCGACAGCACGCCGGCGATGAACGACCCCGCGGCCAAGCCGAACAGGTTCAAGAAAAGCGCCAGCACCGATGCGCTGGTGGCGCGCACGGCGGGGTGGGTCACGTCGATCACGATTGCCGCCACCGGGCCAACGGTGCAGGTCATCAGGAAGCCGCCCAAAGCGATGAGCGCGAAGCGGACCTGCGCGGACACCTCGAGACCGAGCCACGGGGCGCCGAAGGCCGCCGCCAGCACCAGGAACGAGGCGATGCACAGCAGCGTCATCGCGTGCAGCTTGGCTCGCGGATTGCGGGCGCCGGCTCGGTCGACGACCGACCCCCACACCACGCTGCCGATGGCGCCGCACARCACGACGAGCGCCGCCTTGACGCCCGCCTGGTCGGGGGCGAGGCCGTACTCACGGTTCAGAAAGCTCGGCAGCCACGACCAGACGGCCGAGAGCACGAGCACCTGCGCCGCGCCGCCCACGCACACCCACAGCATGGTGCGCGAGCGAAGCATTGCCTTGACGATTAGTCGCGTGGCGCTGAGCTTCGAGGGCGTGGCACGGTCCTGCTTGGGCGCGAGCTCCACGGTTTGATAGTCGCGCACCTTGAGGTACAGCAGGGCCAGCAACAAGCCGGGAAATCCGACGACGCCGAAAGCGGCCTTCCAGCCCCAGTGCGCCGCGATCAAGCCGCCTAGCATCACGCCGAGCACCGAGCCCACCGAGGCTGCGGCGAAGAAGCCGGCCAGCAGGGCACCGCGCCTGCGCGCCGGGAAATGGCTCGCGATCAAGGCTGCGCCGGCTCCGCCGTAGCCGGCTTCGCCCAGGCCCACCAGTGCGCGCGCGGACAGCAACTGCCCGTAGCTGCGCGTGAACATGCATGAGATCGTCGCCAGGCTCCAGACGGTGGCCATCACCACGATGCTCTTGACTCGGCTGGTGCGGTCGGCGAGCAGCGCCACCGGCAGTGCCGCGAACGCGATGGTGAGCGACACCACCGAGACTAGTCCCCCGAGCTGCTTGTCGGACAGGCCCCAGTCCTGTTTCATGTGGGGAAAGAGCGAGACGATCACTTGGCGGTCGATATAGTCGAACAGATACAGCGCGATCGTCATCGCAAAGGCGAACCACGCCTGGCGCGGCCCGAACAGGTAGCCGTCGTTCGGCTTCGAGCCGGTAGTTGGGATATTCACTTTGTCTCCTTCGTTATCAAAATTCATGCGTCGGCGCCCAGGCTGCCCTCGTTGCCATCGCAAGGATGGCAACGAGGGCCTGGTGGGCGCCTTCCGAACTCAGGCTGTCGGCAGCCGGTAATCGCGGAACGTCTCGCGCAGCCGGTTCTTCAGCATCTTCCCGGTAGCGCCCAGTGGAATGCTGTCGACGAATGCCACGTCGTCCGGCGTCCACCACTTGGCGATCCTGCCGTTGTAGAAGTCGAGAAGTTCCTCGCGCGTCACCTCGGCGCCCGGCTTCTTTGCCACCACCAGCAGCGGGCGCTCGTCCCACCTCGGGTGCGCGACACCGATGCACGCGGCCATCGCCACCSCCGGGTGGGCCATCGCGATGTTTTCGAGGTCGATCGAGCCGATCCACTCGCCGCCGGACTTGATGACATCCTTGCTGCGGTCGGTGATCTGCATGAACCCGTCGGCATCGATCGTCGCGACGTCGCCGGTC
>NZ_JBFUIU010000206.1:0-12669 GCF_056401695.1 Variovorax sp. P4_D9 | reverse complement strand
TGGGCTTCGGAATCGTTGCGTCGCGCCCCGGACCGAAAAGCCTGCAACTGCGCGACCAGATAGCCCTTCGGCATTCCCTCGATCCACGGCGCGCCCAGCTTTTGATCCACCCCGCCATGGCAAGAGATGCAGGGCGCGATGTTGCGCAGCGGTGCGCCCACACGCACCAACGCAGGCAGGGACTCGTCATACGTCGTCGGAGCCGTGCGCGCCTTCGGCAAGTAAGCGTAGTAGGCCGCCAAGTCGGTGATGTCGCGCTCGGACAGGTTGGTGGCGAGCGCCACCATGATGGGGCTGTCACGCTTGCCAGCTTTGTAGTCCTGAAGTTGCTTCATGACCACCTCGGGGTACTGCCCAGACAGGTTCGGTGCGTCTGACCCGCTTATACCTTGTGCCCCGTGGCACATGGTGCAGTTCAGCGCCAAGGTCGCGCCCCGACCGATGGCATCGCTGCTGCCCTCACGGGCCATGCTGCGTTCAAGCACGACATTCGTGGCCTGAGGCACGCTCTTCGTACCCGCCGAGCCGTCGGACCACGTCGCGGGAACGCCTGCTGCACGACAGATGCTGGCCCACAGCCCTTGTGCCGAGAAATCGCCATGAACCGACGGGAGCACGACGAACCCCACAAGCATGGCCAGCAAGGTCAGCACGACCAGGGACACCATGCTCCAGCGGAACCAGGGGTTGCTCCAGGAGTACATGCCGGACTCGCGCATCACCGGCTCCCAATCGGAATGACGGGCACGTAGGCCGCCTTGAGCGAGGCGAGCTGGGCGATCGGGTAGCCATAGTTGACGACGGTCAGTCCGATCATCATCGCAACCCAGAGACCGAAACCATTCAGCGCGACCGGCGTGTGTCCACCGGGGTGCGCTGCACGGCTGAAGGTAAAGGGCTCGACCGCGATGTTGGCCTTCTTGCGTGCCGTTGCGAGGATGCAGACGAGCAAGAGGCCAGACGCGAGCAAGACGAACCCGCCGATGGCCGATGCAGTCACCGTCCAGGCCTGCGACTGGAGCTCAGCGTGCGTGTAGTCGTAGTACGCCATGCGGCGGGGCGCGCCGAGGAGGCCTACGAGGTGCCAAGGCATGGTCAGCACCATCATGCCAACGAACCACAGCCAAATCTGCGCTTTGATGAGTCCCGCCGACAGCGGTGCGCAGCCCGTCAGTTGCGGCCAAAGCTCGTACGCCAGCATGAAGTACATCAAGACGATGGCGCCGGCGAATATAAGGTGGAAGTGCCCTGTGACCCACTGGGTGTTGTGGATGGTCTCGTTGAGCTGGTAGCTCATGTTGATGATGCCGCCGGCACCGCCGAAACCCAGCATGACGAACGAGAAGGTCACGGCCAGCATCATCGGGTTGTCCCAGGGTAGTGCCTTGACCCAACCGAACAAGCCCTTGCCGCCTCGCAGTTTCGCGGCAATCTCGACGGAGGCGACGATGGTGAACACCGTGAGCAGCGTTGGCACCGACACCATTGCCGTCATCGTCGCGTGGACGAACTTGAAACCCGCTCCCACCTGCGGGTCGGCGAACAGATGGTGGATGCCGATCGGCATCGAAAAGACAAGGAACAGCACAAAGGCAACCCGTCCCATCGTGTCGCTGTACAGCCGACCGCCGATCGCGCGCGGCACGATGGTGTAGAACACGATGTAGGTCGGCATCAACCAGAAGTAGACGATGGCGTGCAAGGTCCATGAGAAGAGCACGCGCGCGAGACCTGCGTTGATGGTGTCGGTCAGGCCGAGGGAAGCAGGCAGGATGAGAACCAGGATCTCGACCGCAGCGCCGACCGACGTCCAGGCCCAGAGGTATGCACCCGCGACATTCCCGAACATCGCCAATGGCACCGACGCGCCAGGGTTCTCCTTCTTCCAGCCGCGCAGATTGATGGACATGAGCGCCACCCATATCCACGAGCCCACGACGACGAGTACGACGCCCAGGTAGTAGAACGAGCTCGCGATCATCGGGGGGTAGAAGGTGTACAAGACAGAAGCCTTGCCCATCCCCATGGTCGCCGCGGCGACAGCCGTTCCGGCAATCACCAGCCAGAAGCCGACCCAGGCCCACTTCAGCCCGATGAGTGGCTTCTTCAGGGCCAGTTCGGTGATGGCATACCCGAATCCCATCGCAATGAGGGTTGGCAACACGTACGCCATCACCGTGCCGTGCGCCGTCACGGACCGGTAGTAGTGTTCCGGGTTGTTGACCCAAGTCGACAGCGGACTGCGAACGAACATCTGCCAGGCGCCCAGGACCAGCGCGCCAAGGAAGGCGATGAAGGCCACCCAGAAGTGGGYGAGGACGAGGCGCTTAGCTTGGAACACAGCTGAGCCTTTCTCCGCCGGAGGCCTTCGACAGAAACTCGGCTGGGGGCAGGACCTGCACGCGGGCCCACATGGCCTCGTGACCCGTCCCGCAGTATTCGTGGCAGGGCATCAGCTGCTCTCCGGTGCGCGGGAAGGTGGTAGTGAACGTGGCCACGAAGCCTGGAATGAGCATCGTGTTGACGTTGGTCTTGCCGATGATGAAGCCGTGAATGGCGTCGGTGGCCGTGCCTCGAAATGTCACCGGCATGTCGGCAGGCACGATGATGCACTGCGGAACGAACGAATATTGCTGAGCAATGAGCCGAACGGTGACCTTGCCGTCGGGTCCCATCGTCGTGCCGAGGTTGCTCTCCACGAACTCGCCCTTGATATGCAGCGTCTTGATGTCCACCGTCTCGACCCGGGACGGCGGCATCGACGCCCAGTGCAAGCCCGTGATGACCATCATCAACACGAGCAAGGCGATGATGGCCATCACGATGTAGGCCCAGCGGCGCTCAGCCGCGACCGACACCGCCTCGGACTCGTGACCCGGAGGCGAAGTGGGAGGCAAAGTCGCGCTCACTGAACGACTCCTCGCGGCAGGTAGACCGCGAAGTAGAAGATGAAGTAGATGGCCACGACGACGGCCGTGGCGACCCCGGCCACGGCGAAGGTGCCGGCAGGACCTCTTCTGACGATCTCGTCGACACGGTGGTCTTCTGCGTCCTGCTGTCTGGCTTGAAGGTCGGGCATCAGAGATTCCTCATTCGGGCAGCAGCTTGCGCAGCTCGTTGGCCTGCGCGGGAGCCACGGGGGTGCCGCTGTTTTCCCAAGCGACCCGGATGTACGTGACGACAGCGGCGACCTCGTCGTCATCCAGGATGTGGCTGAACGGGGGCATCCCGTGCGGTCGAGGGTTCTTCTTCGTGCCGGGTGCGTAGCCCCCATTGAGCACCATGCGGATGGAGTTCACGGGAGATGCCATGGTGATGGACTGATTGCCCGCCAGCGGCGGATAGGCCGGCGGATTGCCCTTGCCTTCATCCCCGTGGCACATCGCGCACTGGGCCGTGTAGACCTTGCGCCCCATCTCCATCACGGCTGGGTTGACAAGCCTCGCCTGGCTAGTGGGCGGCGGCTCGGAATCACGTTGGGGCAGGGCCTTGAGGTAGACCGCCATCGCCTTGACGTCCTCGTCGCTGAGGTACTGCAGGCTGTTGTAGACGACTTCGGCCATCGGACCGTAGGTCGTGCCACGGTGCGAGGCGCCGACTTGCAACAGGTCCACGATGTCCTTGATGTCCCAGTTTCCAAGACCCGCCTCGCGGTTCGATGTGAGCGAAGGCGCATACCAATTCTGGTTCGGAATCATGCCGCCTTCGAACGCCTTCGACTCGCTGGAGCCGCCCAGGACGTTGATGGCAGTGTGACACATGGCGCAGTGGCCCAAGCCCTGGACGAGGTAGGCGCCGCGGTTCCATTCCGCAGTCTGCTGGCCGTCCGCCTTGTATTCGCCTTCCTTGAAGTAGAGGGTGCGCCAGCCGAGCAGCAGGTCGCGATTGTTGAAGGGAAACTGGAGCTCGTGCGGGCGGTTCTGCTGCTTCACCGGGGTCACCGACATCAGGTACGCGAAGATGGCGTCGGAATCGTCGCGCGTGACCTTCGTGTAAGAGGCGAAAGGCATTGCCGGATACAGCAGCGTCCCGTCCTTGGACACGCCCGTGTGCATCATTCGGTAGAAGTCATCTGCCGTCCACTTGCCGATACCGGTCTCGTCATCGGGCGTGATGTTGGGGACGTAGAGTGCGCCGAACGGAGTCGCCATCGGGCGACCGCCCGCAAACGCGTTGCCGTTTGGCGTGGTGTGGCAGGCGACGCAGTCACCCGCGCGAGCCAGATACTCCCCGCGATTGATGACCTGCGTCGTGGCGTTGGCCACGACCGTGTTCGGATTGACCGGCAGCGCACCGGGTTGCATCCAGAAGACAATAGCCATCGCGACGACGGTCAGCGCCACCAGGACGAGCAGGATCCGCAGGCCGAGGCGCATCTTGGTCACCGTTGACTGCCGCATGCGAAGGGCATGCGAACCAGGTTGGACGATTCCGGCGACGGATTCTTTGGTGCCTCTTGCTGCGAGAGCCAGGCAGCGACAGCCGTGGTGTCGGTGTCTGACAGACGCGTTGCCACCCGCTTCATGCAGTCGGGCTCTGCGGCGTGTCGCTCGCCCACCCGCCAACGCGTCAGTTGCGCAACGATGTAGGTCGCACGCAGTCCGACGAGCCCGGGGATGCCGGGCTCSATGCCTGTGAGTCCCGCACCATGGCAGGCAATGCAGGCGGGGATGCCCTTGCTCGCGTCGCCCGCGGACACGAGCAACCGTCCGCGCGTTGCTGCCGCGGCGTCCGCCGTGGCAGCCTCCTTCGCAGCAAACGGGGGCCTCTGCTTGGCGAAGTGCTCCGCGATCTCTCGCAGGTAGGCGTCCGGCAGGTACGCGACGAGATAGTTCATCGGTGGATAGCGTCTGTCTCCGTCACGGAACGCCACCAACTGGTTGTACAAGTAGCCGGCCGGCTTGCCTGCGATGCGCGGGAAGTAGCCATTGCTCGTGCCCTGACCGCTCTGGCCATGGCAGGTCACACAACCCTGCACGCGCGCCTCGATGGAGTCGACCTCCTTGAACGCGGGCACGGCCTCGCTCTGCGCCTGAACGTTGGCACTGGCCGCCACCGACATGGCGAGAGCTATTGTTCTTGCATGCATCCGCTCGTCCGAAGTCCGTCGGTGCATCCTAACGACGTGCGCGAAAAATACAACCTCTTGGAGTGACCTTGGGGGTGGACGGGTCGGGCGGCGTGAATTGACATGGATTGCTCACCGGCTGGTCGTCATGTCATCGGTGCCGACACCGAACGCCAGTGCATCAAAAAAGGCGGCTTCCGCCTCTAGCGCTTGTTGAATATTCGAGGCCTGTCGAAAGCCGTGCTGCTCCCCGGCAAAGAGCAGGTAGAGGGCCGGGATGCCTCGTGCACGAAGCGCCGCCACCATCTCCTCGGTCTGGCTGGGCGGCACGATCTTGTCTTCCGCTCCCTGGAAGAACGCCACCGGCGCGCTCAAGCGATCCGCGTGGCGCACCGGCGTGCGGTCGAAGTAGGCCTGCTGGTCGGCAAGCGGTCCAACCAGCCAGTCCAGATAGCGTGACTCGAACTTGTGCGTTTCGCGTGCCAGCGCCAGGAGGTCGCTCACGCCGTAGTGGCTTGCGCCGGCCTTGAAGAGCTTGCGGATCGCCGGGTCTGCATGCGTGAGGCAACGGAGTGCCGTAAAGCCMCCGGCACTGCCGCCGGTGATGACCATCCGCGTCGCGTCGACCCGCTGATCCGCGGCCAGGTACGCCGCGGCGGCCGCGCAGTCTTCGGCGTCGATGATGCCCCACATCCGATGCAGGCGATCTCGGTAGGCGCGGCCGTAGCCGGTGCTGCCGCCGTAGTCCACGTCGACCACGGCGATGCCGCGACTGGTCCAGAACTGTGTGCGCAGGTCGAGGCTTCTGGAGGCCGAGGAGGTGGGGCCGCCATGGCACTTGACTACCAGCGGCGGCAGCGCGCCGGTCGGGCCCCGATATTTCGCATTGGCGGGCGGATAGAACAATGCGAAGGCGACTTCGCCTCGTGGCGTGGGGAACTCGACCCGTTGGGGCACCGAGATGTGGTCGCGCATCGCGGGATCGCACTGCACGTCCGAAACGCTCCTAACCACGGTTGCGCCGCCGGAGCTCGCGTCGAGCACGACGACCGCGCTCGCCACACCCGGGCCGCCGGCCTTGAACACCACCTTGCCTCCGTTCGTCCGCACTGCGGAGAAATCCGTGTACGGCAGATTGAAGGGGGCGAGCGTGCTGTCGCGCAGGTCCAGCCGCGCGAGCTTGCCCACCCCGTCTTCAATGTACGCGCACACCAGTTGATGCGGCGACAGGAAGGCATACGTCGACGTGCCGAAAGTCCATTGTGCGCGGCCGAACTCCGCGGCCATCGGACACAGGTTGGTGCTGGAGCCGCTCGCATCGCACCGGTAGATGTTCCACCAGCCCGATCGATCCGACACATAGTGCAGCAGGCCGTCGGCTGACCACTCGGGCTGGAACACGGATTCGCCCGGGCCGCCTGCAATGTGCGCCGCGTGGGTGACCGCAGTGCCGTCGAAATCGCCGACCCACAGCGCTGCGGCGGTCCAMGGCATGTCGGGATGGTTCCAGGTCAGCCATGCGAGCCTTGTTCCATCCGGGCTGAGGCGCGGAGAGGCATAGAAGTCATTGCCCTGCACGAGCACCTTGCCGGCGTCGCCCCCGCCCAGACCCACGGCGACGATGCAGTTGATCGCCTCTGTGCCCGCTGCGCGGTGGTCTTCGCGAATGCCGATCCAGAGTTGGCGGCGGGCGTCGAGCAGCCCGTCGGCGTAGCGCAGCGAGGCAGCCTCGGATAGCGGGGTCAAGGCGACCGCGGCGGCGGCGCCATCGATGCGGTAGAGCCGCTGGTCGGAGAAATTAGAAAAGCATACCGTGCCCGCGGCCGCCAGGACCGCACCGCCGCCGTATTCATGGACCCGCGTGCGCGCCGAGAAGGGCGTCGGCGTGACCTCGACCCCCACGCCGTCCGGTCCCAGCCGCACCAGCACCTGGCGCCCGGCCTCCAGGGGCCTTCCTTCGATCCAGTACACCTCGCCTCGATCGAGCAACACGTCGACCAGCGTCGTCTGAGCCGCGGCCACGCGTTCGGGGGTGATCGGCGACACCCAGGTGCCGAACGGTGCAGTGATGGGATCGGACATGCGCTGATTGTTCCACCAGCCATGCCCCGCGGCAGCATCGGGCCACTGTGACGCGATGTCACGCTCTTCCGCGCCTCGACTGTTCAACCTTGTAGCAGTCCAACGGGAAAACCCGCATGCCAAGGCCCGCGAATCGACCCGTATTGCGACAGCGCCGGGTCTGGATGCATGGCATGGCACTTGCCCCACTCAGGCGTGGAGGGCGCGCTCTTCGCGCGCTTCCTCGACCCATGTTCCACCCTCAGGAGACACCATGCAATTGAAGCTCTTAGCCGCACTCATCGCGGTCGGCCTGGCCGCTGCTGCCGCCCACGCGCAGGTCACGGACAAGATGATCCAGTCGGAAGCCACAGCCACAGGCAACGTCCTGACCTGGGGCATCAACACCCAGGGCCAGCGCTACTCGCCGCTGAAGCAGGTCAACGCGACCAACGCCGCCAAGCTGCTGCCGGTGTGGGCCTTCTCGTTCGGCGGCGAGAAGCAGCGCGGGCAGGAGTCGCAGCCGGTGATCATGAATGGCAAGATGTTCGTCACCGCGTCCTACTCGCGCATCTTCGCGCTCGACGCGACCACCGGCAAGAAGCTGTGGAAGTACGAGCACCGGCTGCCCGAGGGCATCATGCCCTGCTGCGACGTGGTCAACCGTGGTGCCGCGCTTTACGACAACCTCGTGATCTTCGCGACCCTCGACGCGCAACTGGTCGCGCTCGACCAGAACACCGGCGACGTGGTCTGGAAGGAGAAGATCGACGACTACGCCGCCGGCTACTCGGCCACCGCGGCGCCGATCATTGCCGACGGCGTGATGCTGACCGGCGTATCGGGCGGCGAGTTCGGCGTGGTCGGCCGCGTCGAGGCGCGCGACCCGAAGACCGGCAAGCTGCTGTGGGTGCGGCCCACCGTCGAAGGCCACATGGGCTACACCTACGACAAGGACGGAAACAAGAAGGAGAACGGCATCTCCGGCACGATCAACAAGAGTTGGCCCGGCGACCTGTGGAAGACCGGCGGCGCGGCCACCTGGCTCGGCGGCACCTACGACGCCAAGACCGGCCTCGCCTATTTCGGCACCGGCAATCCGGCGCCCTGGAACAGCCACCTGCGAGAGGGCGACAACCTCTACTCGTGTTCGACCGTGGCCATCGACGTGAAGACCGGCCAAATCAAGTGGAGCTACCAGAGCACGCCCAATGACAGCTGGGACTTCGACGGCGTCAATGAGTTCGTCACCTTCGACATGGACGGCAAGCGCGTCGGCGGCAAGGCCGACCGCAATGGCTTCTTCTACGTCAATGACGCCAACACCGGCCAACTCATCAACGCATTTCCGTTCGTCAAGAAGATCACCTGGGCCAGCAGCATCGACCTGAAGACCGGGCGGCCCAATTTCATTGCGGACAACCGTCCCGGCGACCCGACCGCTGCGTCCGATGGCAAGAAGGGCAGCCCCGTGTTCGCCGCGCCCGGCTTCCTCGGCGGCAAGAACCAGATGCCGATGGCCTACAGCCCCGACACGAAGATGTTCTACGTGCCAGCCAACGAATGGGGAATGGACATCTGGAACGAGCCGGTTGCGTACAAAAAGGGCGCGGCCTACCTCGGCGCCGGCTTCACGATCAAGCCGCTCAACGAGGACTACATCGGTTCGCTGCGCGCCTTCGACCCGAAGACCGGCAAGATGGCCTGGGAAGTCAAGAACGGCGCGCCGCTCTGGGGCGGCGTGTTGACCACCGGCGGCAACCTCGTCTTCTGGGGCACGCCAGAGGGCTACCTGAAGGCGGCCGACGCCAAGACCGGCAAGGTGGTCTGGCAGTTCCAGACCGGCTCCGGCATTGTTGCGCCGCCCATCACCTGGATGCAGGGCGGCGAGCAATACGTCGGCGTGGTGTCGGGTTGGGGCGGAGCGGTGCCGCTGTGGGGCGGCGAGGTCGCCAAGAAGGTCAACCTGCTCGAGCAAGGCGGCATGGTCTGGGTCTTCAAGATTCCTGGCGCCGCGGGCGCGTCGCGCACGGTCCAGGCCAGTGGCGCGGTGAAGGTCGCTTCCAACTGAGGCCAAGATCATGAACGAGATCAACAAAAGCATGGCCGTCGGCGTCACCCGGAGGGCCTTCGCCGGCCGCCTGGTGGGCGGCACCTTCGTCGTGACGCTGATGCCCGTCGCGGTATCGGCCGCCGCGCGCGTCGAGGAGTCCGATGAGACCGCTACGGCCCTGGGCTACAAGCACGACACCAAGAGCGTCGATGCCAAGAAGTATCCGAAGCATGCGGCGACGCAGCGCTGCGTGAACTGCGCCATGTGGCAGGGCGCGGCTGCAGACCAGTGGGCTGGCTGTGCGATGTTCGGGCGCAAGCAGATCGCGGCCGACGGTTGGTGCACGGCTTGGGTCAACAAGCCAGGCTGAGCGTGACGATGATTCGAGCGGGCGGCACAGCATGGCGCGGCGACCTGGCCTGGGTGCTGACGATCACCGGGGGGACGTTTGCACTGTCGAGCGCGCTCGAGCTGCATGAAAGACTGGCCGCGATGTTCGCGCGCCACGAGGCATGGCAAGCCGACGAACTGCCGCTGACGCTGGTGGCCCTGTCGCTCGGTTTGGCCTGGTACGCCTGGCGGCGCCTCGGCGAGGTCGCACGGCTGCTGCTGCACAACCGCGAGTTGACCCAGCAACTCATGACCGTGCAGGAAGGCGAACGGCTGGCCCTGGCTCGCGAGCTTCACGACGAATTGGCCCAGCATTGCACCGCCATCCGCGTCGAGGCCACCTGCATCCAGCGCTCGCGCTCGCTCGGCGAGGCCGGGCTGGCCGCGCGACGCGTTGCGTCGTCGGCCGAGTTGCTGCAAGACGGCGTGCGTCGGCTGCTGCGCCGGTTGCGGCCGGCCGAGCTCGATGCCCTGGGGCTCGCCGCGGCGCTGGAATCGCTGTGCAGGGACTGGTCGATGCGCACCGGCACCGCGTGCGAGTTTCAGCACGCAGGCGATCTCGGCGGCTTCGGCGAGGCGGTGGACACCGCGGTCTTCCGCGTGACGCAGGAGGCACTGGCCAACGTGTTCCGGCATGCGGATGCGACCCACGTGCGGGTCGAAYTGGCATCGACGCCGAGCGGCCTCGCGTTGCGCGTGGAGGACGATGGCACTGGCTTCGCGTCGACCCGGAAGACGCGCGGCCTCGGCTTGATGGGCGCGGCCGAGCGCGCGGCGGCACTCGGCGGCGCGTTCGGAGCCTTCAGCACGCCGGGTCACGGCACGCGTGTGCAATTGCAGTTGCCCGATACGCGAGTCCGGCAGGCCGGGAGCCGCGCGTGATCCGCCTGCTGCTCGTCGATGACCATCCGGTGGTGCGCGCCGGCTACCGGCATCTGCTCGAGCAGGACGGCGACATGACCGTGGTCGCGCAGGCCAGCTATGTCGATGAAGGCTGTGCGCTGTACGTGAAGCATGAGCCCGACATCACCGTGACCGACGTCTCAATGCCCGGCAGCAGTGGGCTCGAACTGGTGCGTCGCTTGCGCGAGCGCAACCCGCGTGCGCGCACGCTGGTCTTCAGCATGCACGACAGCGAGATGCTGGTGCGCCGTGCGCTGGAACTCGGCGCGCTCGGCTTCGTGTCGAAGAGCAGTGCGCCCGAATGCCTGATCGATGCGGTGCATGCCGCGATCGAAGGGCGGCGCTACCTGAGCCCGGGCCTGCCGCAGCGCCTGCTTCAAGGTGCCGGCGAAGCGCCGGGCTTCGAATCGCTCACGCAGCGCGAGTTTGAGATCTTCCGCCTCTTGTCGCGGGGCGAATCGCTCGCCGATTGCGCTCGCTCGCTGCACCTGAGTCCCAAGACCGTGTCGAACCACCAGAGCCTGATCAAGGATAAGCTCGGCATCGCCACCACGGCGGCGATGGCGCACCTCGCGATTCGTCACGGCCTCATCCAGCCGGAAGCTTGCTGAGCCACAGCGGGAAGTTTTCCCTGTCGCGGCGGAGGTGATCCGCATACCTTGGGCGATGGGCGCACACGCGCTCGATCCACTACGAAATTCATCGCCCGAGGAAGCCCAACCCATGAACCGTCGCGATCGTCTTCCCGCCTTTGCCATGGCGGCGCCCGCCATAGCCGGGCTGATGCTGTGCCAATCGACAGGCGCCGTCGCGGAAGAGGCGGCCGCATCGGGCGAGCTGACCACCATCGTGGTCGTCGCGCCGACGCCGCTGCCCGGACTCGACGTGCCGCGTGACGACCTGCCGTCCAATGTGCAAACGGCCACCGGCGCCGACCTCGAGCGCCTTCATGCGCCCGACCTGACGAATTTCCTCTTGCGCGCTGTCGGCGGCGTGACGGTGAACGAGACGCAAGGCAACCCCTTCCAGCCCGACATCAACTTCCGCGGCTTCAGTGCGTCGCCGCTGCTGGGCACGCCGCAGGGCTTGTCGGTGTTCATGGATGGCGTACGCCTGAATCAACCCTTCGGCGACGTCGTGAGCTGGGACCTGATTCCGCGCTCGGTCATTTCGACGATCGCCCTGATGCCCGGCAGCAACCCGCTGTTCGGCCTCAACACGCTYGGCGGCGCGCTGGCCATCCAGACCAAGGACGGCTTGCATGACCCCGGCACCTCGGTGCAGCTGGTGGGAGGCTCGTGGGGCCGCGCCGCCGCCGAGTTCGAGACCGGCGGCAGCGACAAGGACAGCGGCTGGAACTGGTTCGTCGCCGGCAACCGCTTTCACGAGAATGGCTGGCGCGTCGCTTCGCCCTCCGATGTGAGCCAGCTCTTCACCAAGGTCGGACGGGTGACGCGCGACGGCAGCATCTCGCTCACCGCGGCGTTCGCCGACAACGACCTCACCGGCAATGGCACGCAGGAGCTGGGCGCACTGCAGCGCGACTGGGCCAGCGTGCGTACGATTCCCGACAACACCACGAACAAGTCGACCTTCCTCAATCTCGCGATGACACAGGCCTTGAACGACACCTGGACGCTGTCGGGCAACGCCTACTATCGCAACATCAGGACGAACACTTTCAACGGCGACGTCAACGACGATGCCTTCAGCGAGTCGGTCTACCAACCGAGCCCAGCCGAGCGCGCGGCACTTGCCGCCTCGGGCTTCACGGGCGTGCCGACAAGCGGCGCCAACGCGTCCAATACGCCGTTTCCGAAGTGGCGCTGCATCGCCAACGCGCTGCTCAACACCGAGCCCAACGAGAAGTGCAACGGCCYGATCAACCGCACTGTGACAAAGCAGCAGAACCAGGGCCTCGCGGGACAGTTTTCCGCGGAAGCGAAGACGGGGGGCGTCGAACACCTGGTGGTGCTGGGCGCAGCCTACGATGCGAGCCGCGTGCGCTTCGGCCAGAGCACGCAGTTCGGCTATATCAGCCCCGACCGCAGCGTGACGCCGGTCTTCGGCCCCGGCGCCTTTGCCGATGGCACGCAGGATTCGGAAAACGCCTTCGATGCGCGCGTCGCTCTGTCGAGCCGGTCGAGCACCAATAGTGTGTATGCCACCGACACCATGGCGCTCAATGCGCAGA
>NZ_JBFUIU010000205.1:0-12714 GCF_056401695.1 Variovorax sp. P4_D9 | reverse complement strand
CCGAAGCGCCGGCCGCGTCGAGCCCGCCGCCGGCAGCCGTGGCGGCGCCGGCGTCGGCCGCAGGCGGCATCCGCAGCCAGAACATCTTCGAGGTCAAGCCCGAGGCCAGCGCCGACCCGAACTACCTGAACCAGAGCAACGGCGAGCGCAACCGGGTGCAGCCGGGCAACAACGCCCCGATGTGGCGCCAGGTGAGCGGCGGAGTAACCGGCTCCAGCAGCCTGCCGCTGCACGAGGCACCCGAGGCCGGCAATCTGATCCAGGGCTTCGTGAAGTACCCCGGCTCGCTCTACACCAACGCCGGCGAGGCCTGGCGCCAGGTGCGCAACAACTGGATCATCCCCTATGGGGCTGCGCTGCTCTTCGTCATGCTGCTGGCGCTGGCCATCTACTATTTCACGCGCGGCCCGATCGGGCTGCACGGCCAGGAGACCGGCCGCAAGATCGAGCGCTTCACGCCCTTCGAGCGGGCCACACACTGGTCGAACGCGATCGCTTTCGTCACGCTCGCGATCTCCGGCATCGTGATGGCCTTCGGCAAGTTCTTCCTGCTGCCGGTGCTGGGCGGCTCGCTGTTCGGCTACCTGGGCTACGTGCTGAAGACGGTGCACAACTTCGTCGGCCCGCTGTTCGTGCTGACCACGCTGTTCATGGTCTTCACCTTCTTCCGCAGCAACCTGCCGCGCAGGAACGACATCGAATGGCTCAAGAAGGGCGGCGGCCTGTTCGGCGGCGAGGAGCCGCCTTCGGACCGATTCAACGCCGGCGAGAAGGCGGTGTTCTGGGGCGGCGTGTTGTTCCTCGGTGTGCTGGTCATCGGCTCCGGGCTCTTCCTCGACAAGCTGCTGCCCGGTTTCGTCTACACGCGCGCCCAGATGCAGGTCGCCCACATGATCCATGCGGTCGCGACGCTGTGCATGATGGCGCTGATAATGGGCCACATCTACATCGGAACGATCGGCATGAAGGGCGCCTACAAGGCGATGCGCACGGGCTATGTCGACGAGACCTGGGCGCGTGAGCACCACGCCTATTGGTACAACGATGTCGTGGCCGGCAAGATCCCGGCTCGGCGCAGCGCCGAGGCGCGTGCCGCCGCACCGACCTCCGGCATCCGGATCGAAGGCAGTCCCTCATGAACAAGCCGCTGACCCACTGGGCGCTGGCCGCCGGCCTGGTCGCCGTCCTCGCCGGCGCGCCGGCTGCGTTCGCCAAGCTGCCGTTGCCCACCCTGACACCCGAGGCCCAGGCCAAGGCGGCCGAAGCCGCCGCCAAGACCGCCTGGAGCGCCAAGGTCGATACCTACCAGCTGTGCCAGACACAGACCCGTGTTGCGGCCCGCTACCGCGATGCGGCTGCCGCGGCCGGCCGGCAACTTGCGCCTCCCACGCCGACGCCACCTTGCACCGATCCGGGCCCGTTCGCCTTCGCGCCGCCGGCAGAGCAGGCCAAGCAGCCGATCGAGGCCTCGGGAGCCCATTCGCCGGCGACCACCGCGGCCTCGCCGCCGAGCTCGAACCAGACCTCGGCCGAGACCAACCCCGCGCCCAAGAAGTGACGCTGCCGCGGCTGACCGAGGCCCGGGCACCGCTCACGCGCGAGGTCGAGGTCGTCGACGAGCACGGCGAGTCGGGCCGGGTCTCCATTCCGGCCGAGCGCGACCTGACGATCTACGTCGACCGCCGAGAACTGGTCACGCTGATGACGCTCGGCGCGCAGCCCGAGCTGCTGGTGCTGGGCTACCTGCTGAACCAGCGCCTGATCGAATCCGCGGCCGACGTGGAATCGATCACGGTCGACTGGGAGGTCGGGGCCGCCGCGGTCCGGACGCACACGGGAATCGACCGCATCGAGGAGCGCACCGCCAAGAAGGTGGTCACAACCGGCTGCGGGCAGGGCAGCGTATTCGGCGAGCTGATGGCCGGGATCGATCGCCTGCAGCTGCCCGCCACCCGCATGACGCAGGCGCAGCTCTATGCGCTGGTCAACGCGATCCGCCTCCAGGAGAGCACCTACAAGTCGGCCGGATCGGTGCACGGCTGCGCGCTGTTCACCCTCGAGGACGGCGACCAGGTGCGCATGCAGTGCTTCATCGAGGACGTGGGCCGCCACAACGCGATCGACACCATCGCCGGCTGGATCGCGATGCAGCCGCAGCGGGTCGGGAGGCGCGTGTTCTACACCACCGGTCGGCTGACCAGCGAGATGGTGATCAAGTCGGCGCAGATGGGCGTGGCGATCGTGGTCTCGCGCAGCGGCATCACGCAGATGGGCCACGAGGTCGCGTCGCGGGTTGGCCTGTGCGCGATCGGGCGGGCGACGAATCGCCGCTTTCTCTGTTTCGCGGGTGCCAAGCGGCTGCTGCTGCAGCCGGCGCTGGCCGGCGCCAAGATCGTCGGCGCGGGCCCCTAAATCCTTCCATTTCGCGCGCGCGGCCGGCTCGGCTATCGTCGGGCCCATGACTGCTTTTCTTCGCCTCGGCTGGCGCACGCTCTGGCGCGACCTGCGCGCCGGTGAACTCCGACTCCTGATCGTCGCCGTCCTGCTGGCGGTGGCGGCGCTGACGGCCGTCGGCTTCTTCGCTGACCGGCTCAAGGGCGGGTTGGCGCGCGATGCGCGCCAGCTGCTGGGCGGCGACGCGGTGCTGGCCAGCGACAACCCGACGCCGCCGGCCTTCATCCAACGCGCCCGGGCGCTCGGCCTGAAGGGCGCGAGCACCTACGGCTTCCCGACCATGGCGCGCGCCAGCGAGGCCCAGGGCGGTGCCACCAAGCTGGTGGCGCTGAAGGCCGTGGCGGTCGGCTATCCGCTGCGCGGCGCGGTCCAGGTCGCGGTCAACGCCGACACCCCGGGACAGCCCACGCGCGAGGTGCCGGCGCCGGGCGAGGCCTGGGTCGACGGCTCGCTGCTGGAGTCGCTCGCGCTCCAGGTCGGCGACACGCTGCTGCTCGGCGACGCCGGCTTGCGCATCGCGCGCCTGATCACGCTGGAGCCCGACCGCGGCGCCGGCTTCATGAGCTTCGCGCCGCGCGTGATGCTGAACCAGGCGGACATCGCGCGCACCGGTCTCGTGCAGCCGGCCAGCCGCGTCAGCTATCGCTTCGCGGTGGCGGGCGATACGTCCGCGGTCAAGCGCTTCAGCGACGAGGTCGATGCGACGATCAAGAAGGGCGAGCTGCGCGGCGCCCGGCTCGAATCCTTTGAGAGCGGTCGCCCCGAGATGCGGCAGACGCTCGACCGGGCCGAGAAATTCCTCAATCTGGTGGCGCTGCTGGCCGCGCTGCTGTCGGCCGTGGCAGTGGCACTGGCTGCGCGCGGCTTTGCCGCCAGCCACCTCAATGACTGCGCGATGCTTCGCGTGCTGGGCCAAAGCCAGCGCACCATCGCGGCCGCCTATGCCTTCGAGTTCGCGGTGATCGGCCTGGCAGCCAGCGCGATCGGCGTCGCCATCGGCTACGGCGTGCACTATGTCTTCGTTCTGTTGTTGGCCGGCCTGGTCGAGAGCGCGCTGCCGGCGCCGAGCCTGTGGCCGGTGGCCTTCGGCCTCGGTGTCGGCCTCACGCTGTTGTTCGCCTTCGGGCTGCCGCCGGTGTTGCAGCTGGCGCGGGTGCCGCCGCTGCGCGTGATCCGACGCGATGTCGGCAATCTCAAGCCGGCCTCGATCGCGGTGCTCGGCCTCGGCGTCGCCGGCTTCGCGGCCCTGCTAGTCGCGGCCAGCAGCGACCTCAAGCTGGGGCTGATCGCGGTCGGCGGCTTCGCGGGGGCGGTGGCGCTGTTCGCGGTGCTGAGCTGGCTTGCAGTCTGGGTGCTGCGGCGCAGCGTCAACGAGAGCACGGCGCCGCGCTGGCTGGTGCTGGCGACGCGGCAGATCTCGGCCCGGCCGGCCTACGCGGTGGTGCAGGTGAGCGCGCTCGCGGTCGGGCTGCTGGCGCTTATCCTGCTGGTATTGCTGCGCACCGACCTGGTCGCGAGCTGGCGCAAGGCGACGCCTCCCGATGCGCCGAATCGCTTCGTGATCAACGTGATGCCCGATCAGAGCGATGCCTTCCAGAAGACCTTGCGCGCCAGCGGCGTGCAGAAGTTCGACTGGTACCCGATGATCCGCGGCCGGCTGGTGGCGATCAACGACAAGCCGGTCTCGCCCGACGACTACAGCGAGGACCGCGCCAAGCGGCTGGTCGACCGCGAATTCAACCTCAGCAACAGCGCCGAGGCGCCGCCGCATAACCAGATCACCGCCGGCGCCTGGAAGCCGGATGCCGCGGGCGAGCTGAGCGTCGAGGCGGGTCTGGCCGAGACGCTGGGACTGAAGCTCGGCGACAGCCTGCGCTTCGACATCGGCGGGCAGCAGAACGAGGCCCGCATCACCTCGCTGCGCAAGGTCGACTGGGGCTCGATRCACGCCAACTTCTTCGTCATGTACACGGTGACTGCGCTGGCCGACGTGCCGGTGACCTACATGGGCGCCTTCCGCGCGCCCGAGATCAAGGGCTTCGACAACGCGCTGGTGCGCAGCTACCCGAACGTCACCAACGTCGACATGAGCGCCACCATCGGCCAGGTGCAGCGCGTGCTCGACCAGGTGATCCGGGCGGTGGAGTTCCTATTCGGCTTCACGCTGGCGGCCGGCCTGGTGGTGCTGTTCGCGGCCGTCACCGCCACGCGCGAAGAGCGGGCCCGCGAGTTCGCGGTGATGCGGGCGGTGGGCGCGCGGGCCAGCCTGCTGCGCCAGGTGCAGCGGGCGGAACTCGCCGGCGTCGGCCTGCTGGCCGGCTTCCTGGCGAGCATCGTCGCCTCGGTCATCGGTTGGGCACTGGCGCGCTTCGTGTTCGACTTCACCTGGACCGCATCACCGCTGGTGCCGATCGCGGGCGCGGTGGCCGGTGCCGTGCTAGCGCTCGCGGCTGGCTGGTGGGGCCTGCGCGAGGTGCTGCGGCGGCCGGTGGTGGCCACGCTGCGGCAGGCGGCGGAGTAGGGCGCGCTGCGGCAGGGCCGAACGCATCGAGTGCGAGACCGCGCGGCTGCGCCTGCGGCAATGGCGAGCCGCCGACCGCGAGGCTTTTGCGACCCTCAATGCCAATCCGCGCGTGATGCGCGACTTTCTCGCGGCGCTCGCGCGCGGAGAGCAACGCGATGGCCGATCGCTGCGCCGAAGGCATCGCCCGAAGAGGCTGGGGCCTCTGGGCCGCCGAGGAGCGCGCGAGCGGGGCGCTGATCGGCTGCGTCGGCCTGAATGTGCCGAGGCCGGACCTGCCCTTCTCGCCCTGCGTCGAGCTCGGCTGGCGGCTGGCGGCTGGCGCATGACTTCTGGGGCCGGGGCTATACGACGGAGGCGGCGCGGGCGGCGCGGGGCGGCGCTGCGCGTGGGCTTCGAGCGCCTGGAACTGCCTGACATCGTGGCATTCACTGCGGTCCCGAACCTGCCTTCGGAGGCCGTCATGCAGCGCCTCGGCATGCGCACCGATGGGCTCTTCGAGCACCCGGCATTGCCCTTGGGCCATGCGCTGCGCCTGCACAAGCTTTATCGGCTGCAGCGCGCTGAAGGGCTGCGGCAACTCGCCGCGTAGCCCGTCCGCCTCCGGCCGGAATACGGCATCTACCAGCTTCCTCCGAATTTGGCGAGCACATTCGGTGTTCGATCACTTTCGCTGGATGATTTGATGCCCGATTTGTTGGATTTGTGCAACTTTCCGCCCCTGTGGCGCCGTGTCGCGGCCGGGGCCGCCGCCAGCTTGGCCGCCTTGGTTCTCACCGCCTGCGAGCGCCGGGACGACGCCCGGACCCTCGCGGCGGACTGCGTGCGCAGCCTCTCCACGCTGGCGCCGATCATGGGCGGCAACGGCAGCACGCGCTGCGCGTCGACGCCCGCCGCGCTGGCACCGGAAGCGCCCAACGTGCGCATGGCGACGGCCCCCGCGGGGCGCGAGCGAGCACTGATCGCGTCGGCACGCTGACCCAAGCGGGTCTTTTCTTCCCGTGCTGAAACCCTCCCRCCGGCCTCGCTGCCGTGCGGGCTGCCTTTCCATGACCAAATTTCCTGCGGCTTGCGCGCGAAGCCTGATCGTCCTCGCGGCGAGCGTGTTGCCGGTCGTCGCCGTATGGGCKGTCGAGCCTTTCAYSGTMCGCGAYATTCGTGTCGAAGGCCTGCAGCGGGTCGAGCCGGGAACGATCTTCGCYTCGATSCCSMTGCGCGTGGGYGASACCTACRRYGACGAGCGCGGYKCSGCCGCSATCCGSGCGCTGTTCGASCTSGGYCTGTTCAAGGACGTGCGCATCGAYGTCARCGGCAACGTSCTSGTGRTSMTCGTSGAGGAGCGGCCGACCATYGCCGAKGTCGASTTCRKCGGCRYCAAGRAGTTCGACAAGGACGTCCTAAAGAAGGCCCTGCGCGAGGTCGGMCTGGCCGAMGGRCGCSCCTACGACAAGGCGCTGRCCGACCGCGCCGAGCAGGAGCTCAAGCGCCAGTACGTGAGCCRCAGCCTYTACAACGTGCAGATCATGACGACGGTGACGCCCACCGAACGCAATCGGGCGAACCTGACATTCAGCGTCACCGAAGGCGAGTCCGCGCACATCCGGGAGGTGCACATCGCCGGCAACAAGGACTTCAGCGAGTCGACCCTGCTGAGCCTGTTCGGCCAGGACGCCGGCGGCTGGCTCAGCTGGTACACCAAGTCGAACCAGTATTCGCGCGCCAAGCTCGAGGCTGACCTCGAGACGTTACCTGTCGCGCGGCTACCTCGAGTTCCRCATCGACTCGACGCAGGTGGCGACCTCGCCCGACCGGCAAGAGCTCTCGGTCACGGTCAACATCACGGAGGGCGACAAGTTCGTGGTTTCCGGCGTGAGACTGGACGGCAATTACCTGGGCCGGGAAGAAGAGTTCAAGACCCTCGTCGCCATCCAGCCCGGCGAGCCTTACAACGCCGAGCAGGTGAGCCGGACCACGAAGGCCTTCACCGACTATTTCAGCACCTTCGGCTATGCTTTCGCGCGCGTGAACGCACAGCCCGAGATCGACCGCCACCGCGTCACGCTGGTCCTGCAGGCCGAGCCGGGGCGTCGCGTTTATGTGCGGCGTGTCAGCATCGGCGGCAACAACCGCACGCGCGACGAAGTGATCCGGCGCGAGTTCCGCCAGTACGAAGCCTCCTGGTACGACGGCGACAAGATCAAGCTGTCGCGCCATCGCATCGACCGGCTCGGCTACTTCACCGAGGTCAGCGTCGACACCCAGGAGGTGCCGGGCACGCCCGACCAAGTCGACCTGAGCGTCGAAGTGAAGGAAAAGCCGACCGGCAGCCTCCAGCTCGGCGCGGGCCATTCCAGCATCGGGGTCTCCGTGAACTTCGGCATCACGCAGGAGAACGTGTTCGGCTCCGGCAACTACCTCGGGCTGCAGGTCAAAGGCAGTTCGTACAACAAGTCGTATGTTTACACGGCCACACCGCAGGCCTACCTCGACTACTTCCAATGCATTCGGCCGCCTGGGCGCGCGACGATGCGGGCAATGTCTTCGCCGACCGCAGCGCCGGCCCGCAGCGGAAAGCGCAGAACGGAATTCGAGCCTCGAGCGGCCTGGGCATCAGCTGGATCTCACCGATGGGTCCGCTGCGACTCGCCTATGCGCTGCCCATCAAGTACCAGAAGGCGGACGAGGCTAACGACATCGCCGCGGTCCGCCTGCAGCGCATCCAGTTCCAGATTGGGAGCTCGTTCTGACTACAGGAACGCCGGAGCGGGGCGCTGCCGGCCGGATCGGGCCTTCACAGCACCTCGTCGCGCAACTGCGGAAACACCTTCGACACCTTCGCCAGCAGGTAGTCGCCGTAGCGCCCGTTGAAGGCATGCACATTGGCGCGGTCCCAGCGCTCGGCGCTGTCGTCCACGGCGGCGGCACCCTCCAGGACTTCGATGCGCCGGACCCGGGCTTCGAAGTTCGGATCGAAGAAGAGCGGGAAGGACAGCCGGTCGCATCCCGAACTGTTGCGCGTCACGCGGTGCGGGGTCGACTTGTAGAGCCCGCCGGTCATGCGGTCGAGCATGTCGCCGATGTTGCAGACGAAGGAGCCGGCCACGGGCGGCGCCTCGACCCAGCCGCCCGGCGTGCGCACCTGCAGGCCGCCGACCTCGTCCTGGTGCAGGATCGTGAGCAGGCCGTAGTCGGTGTGCTCGCCGACGCCCCAATGCACGTCCATGCCCTCGGGGACCGCTTGCGTCGGGTAGTTGAAGATCCGGAACAGGATCAGGGGATCGGCCGTGTAGCGCTCGGCGAAGTAGCCGGCCGGCAGGCCGAGGCTCAGGGCGATGCCTTCCATCAGGCGGTGGCCCAGTCGCGTGACGGCTTCGATGTAGGCCAGCACCGTGTCGCGAAAGCCCTCGATGTTGGGGAACAGGTTGGGCCCGTGCACCGGCGTGCCGGCGCGAACCAGGGGATGGTCGGGAGGCAATTCGGTGCCCAGGTAGAGACCTTCCTTCCAGTCGGGCCGTCCCGAGGTGAGCTCGCCGGCGAGCGGGAAGTAGCCGCGCCAGGCGCGGCCGCCGAGCGCCATGCGCCAGCGCATCTTGGTCGCTTCGTCGAGGGCGAAGAAGCGCCGGCTCAGGTCCTCGAGGCGCCGCACGAGCGCCTCGTCGACGCCGTGGCCGGTGACGTAGAAAAAGCCGTGGGCCCGGCAGGCGGCACCGATCTGCAGGGCGGCCTGCTCGCGGCCGGCGCCGCCGGCGACCAGGGCCGAGACGTCGATCACCGGCAGGATTCCGGGCGTCGGGAAAAGGGGTGTATCGGGCATGGCTCCGATGGTGCCGCAAGTCTTGGGACAATGGCGGTCATGCAGATTCAGGACAAACCGCCTTTTGACACGCCCTTCGAATGGATCGGGGGCGAAGCCGCGGTCCACGCGCTGGTCGAGCGCTTCTACGACTTGATGGACCTCGAGCCCGCCTATGCCCAATTGCGCGCGGTGCACGGCAGCTCGCTCGACAACGCGCGCCAGCGGCTGTTCTGGTTCCTCTGCGGCTGGCTCGGCGGCCCGCAGCACTACACCGATCGATTCGGGCATCCGATGCTGCGCGCGCGCCACCTGCCGCAGAGCATCGGCGGCCACGCGATCGGCATTCGCGAGCGCGATGAATGGCTGGCCTGCATGGACCAGGCGATGGGCGAGACCGGCGTGCCCGAAGACTTGCGCGAGCGCCTGCGCGGGTCGTTCTTCCAGACCGCGGACTGGATGCGGAACAAGGGCGGCTAACGGCGCGCGCTCAGCGCCGCGACGGCGCCAGCAGCACCACCAGCGCACCGCCGCCGCCCTCGGCCGGCTTGGCCTGCACGAAGGCCAGCGTCTCGTTCTTCTGGATCAGCCAGCGCTGCACTTTGGCCTTGAGCACCGGCTGCCTGCCCGGCGAGCCGTGGCCCTTGCCATGTACCACGCGGACGCAGCGCACGCCCTGTTTCCAGGCTTCCCGGATGAAGGCGCCGAGCGCCTCGCGAGCCTCGTCGCTGCGCATGCCGTGGAGGTCGAGCTGGCGCTGGATCGACCATTCGCCGGCGCGCAGCCTGCGCGTGACGTCGGTGTTGATGCCGGGGCGCCGGAAGCTCATGGCATCGTCGGCGTCGAGCAGGGTGCTGACATCGAATTCGTCCGACAGTGACTCGCGCAGCACGCGCTGGTCGTCGAGCTGCTGCTGTACCGGGATTGGCGCCGGCGGCTCCGGGGCCAGCGCCACCGCCGCGGTCTTGCGCAGCGGTTTCGTGGCCCCGATCGCGCGCGTGAATAGGTCCTGGTCGGCCAGTCGCTTCTTCTGCGCGGCTGCCTGTGCCGCTGCTTCGGCGGCAGCGCGCTCGCGCTGCTCGGCCAGCGAGCGCTGCACCTGCTTGAGATCGGCGAGGCTCTTGAAGTTGTTCGGTTTCACAGGCATGGGGGCGAATAAGGTTCAGGCCGAGACGCTCGCCTCGTTCGATGGCTTGGCATTGTCGGATGAGCCGGGGTCTTTACATATTGTTTCTTTGTTCAGATCAGCCCGCGCTCGGCCATGGAGAGCGTGCCGCCGCGGGCCACGATCACGTGGTCGAGCACCACACGTCGACCAGCGCCAGCGCGGCCTTGAGGGTCTGGGTGAGTGACTGATCGGCGCGCGAAGGCTCCACCGAGCCGCTCATGATTGTGCGCCAGCACCACGACGGCGGCATGGTGGTGCAGCGCGCGGGTGACCACTTCGCGCGGATAGACGCTGGTCTGCGTCAAGGTGCGCGAAAAAGCTCTTCCATCGCGATCAGGCGGTACTGGGCATCCAGGAACAGGGCGGCAAACACCGTGCGGCCGGGCGGCCAGGTGCAGCTGCAGGTACTGCGTCACCGTGACGGGAGAATCGAACACGGTGCGCTCCTTCAGGCGCTCGGCCATCGCGCGGCGCGCGAGTTCGAGCACCGCCGCCAGTTCGGCGCACTTGGCGGTGCCGCCCAGTCCCTTGACCTGCTTGAGGTCGTCGAGCCCGGCATGGAGCAGGTCCGAGAGGCCTTCGAAGCGGTCGAGCAGCTCCTGGGCGAGCTGCAGCACGTTCTTGCCGCGCAGGCCGGTGCGCAGCAGCAGCGCCAGCAGCTCGGAGTCGGCGAGCACCGGCACCGAGCGCCATGAGCCTTTCGCGCGGCCGCGCGCCATCCTGCAGGTCCTTGAAAGACATGGCGCATACGGGGTTCGAGCCCCACTCCCTAAAATAGTGGCCCCAGTCAATAGGGACCCTTTATCTTGTCTTCGATTTCCACCGCCGCCGTCGTCACGTCCGGTTCATTCCTCACGCTGCACTACCGGCTGGCCGGCCCCGCGGGCGACATCATCAACACCTTCCAGGACAAGCCGGCCACGCTGTCGCTCGGCACCGGCGAGCTGTCGCCGGCCGTCGAGCAGCGCCTGATCGGCATGGCGGAAGGCGCGCACGCCACTTTTGAACTGCCGGCAGGCGAAGCCTTCGGCGAGCGCAATGCCGACATGCAGCAATGGGTCGCTCGCAAGCTGCTGACGCAGATCGGCGATCCGGACGAGCAGTACGCCGTCGGCGACGTGGTCCAGTTCCCCACCCCGGACGGCACCGGCAGCTATGCGGRCGCGGTCATCGAATCGAACGAGACCGCGGTGCGCTTCGATTTCAACCATCCACTCGCAGGTCAGCCCGTGACCTTCGAGGTGAAGCTGATCGGCGTGCTGTGAACGGCATCCAAGAAGTCATCCTGGCCGAGCCGCGCGGCTTCTGCGCCGGTGTCGACCGCGCGATCGAGATCGTCGAGCGCGCCATCGCCAAGTTCGGTGCGCCGATCTACGTGCGCCATGAGATCGTGCACAACACCTACGTGGTCAACGAGCTCAAGGCCAAGGGCGCGATCTTCATCGAGGACCTGGCCGAGGTGCCGCCGGGGGCCACGCTGGTGTTCAGCGCCCACGGCGTCAGCAAGGCGGTGCAGGCCGAGGCGCGCGAGCGCGGCTTCGAGATCTTCGATGCCACCTGTCCGCTGGTCACCAAGGTCCATGTCGAGGTGGCCAAGCTGGCGAAGGAAGGCTACGAGTTCATCATGATCGGCCACAAGGGGCATCCCGAAGTCGAGGGCACGATGGGCCAGCTGTCGAGCGGCATCCATTTGGTCGAGGACGTGGCGGACGTGGCGCGCGTGGCGCCGGCGCAGACCGAGCGGCTGGCGGTCGTGACGCAGACCACGCTGTCGGTCGACGACGCGGCCGAGATCTCGGCCGCGGTGCGCGCGCGCTTCCCGAAGGTGCGCGAGCCCAAGCAGCAGGACATCTGCTATGCGACGCAGAACCGGCAGGACGCCGTGAAGATGCTGAGCCCGCAGGTCGACCTGGTGATCGTGGTCGGCAGCCCGACCAGTTCCAACAGCAACCGGCTGCGCGAACTCGCGCAGCGCCTCGGCACCGAGAGCTACATGGTCGACTCCGCGGCCGAACTCCGGCCGGAATGGTTCGAGGGCAAGAGCAACGTCGGCCTCACGGCGGGTGCCTCGGCGCCCGAGGTGCTGGTGCGCGAGGTGATCGACCGCATCAAGGCCTTCGGCGCGGTGTCGGTGCGCAAGATGGACGGCATCCAGGAGACCCTCAAGTTTCCGTTGCCCAAGGGCCTCAAGCTCGACGACATCCCGGCACCGGGGCATATCTCGTGAGCGGCACCGTCCCCCACGACTGGCGCGCCGACGTCGAGGCCGCCGCGCGCCGGATCCACGAGCGCGCGCCGCACTTCCTGCGCGAGACGCCGCTGTGGAAGCTCTCGGGCCGGGCCCTGGGCGTGGACACGCCGGGTGTCGAGGTCTGGCTCAAGCTCGAGCAGCTGCAGGCCAGCGGCAGCTTCAAGGCGCGCGGCATGATGAACCGGCTGCTGGCCAACGAGATCCCGGCCAGCGGCGCGATCGTGGCATCCGGCGGCAACGCCGGCATCGCCACCGCCGCGGCCGCGCAGGCGCTCGGCGTGCCTTGCGAAGTGTTCCTGCCCGAGGTCTCGCCCGAGGCGAAGCGCGCCAGGCTGCGTTCGCTGGGCGCCAAGGTGGTGGTCGGCGGCGCTGCCTATTCGGATGCGCTGGCGGCCTGCCTCGAACGGCAGCGCCAGACCGGCGCCTTGCTGACGCACGCCTACGACCAGCCCGAGGTGGTGGCCGGCGCCGGCACGCTGGGCCGCGAGATCGAGCAGCAGGGCGGCTTGCCCGACGCGGTGCTCGTG
>NZ_JBFUIU010000204.1:0-12736 GCF_056401695.1 Variovorax sp. P4_D9 | reverse complement strand
GGCCTGGACCGCCGCCTTGCTGCTGGCCTGGACCCTGTTCGGCGGCCTCGACCTGCTGAATCGCCTGCTGCTCGACGCCCTCGGCGGCGGCATGTGGCAGCAGCTTGGGCTGCTGGTGGCCTTCGCCTTGATCGGCGGCCTGGCCGAACTGCCCTTCACGCTGTGGCAGACCTTCAGGCTCGAGGAGCGCTTCGGCTTCAACAAGATGACCTGGCGGCTGTGGCTGACGGACGCGGTCAAGGGCCTGCTGCTGGGCGCGCTGATCGGCCTGCCGATCGCGGCGCTGATCCTCTGGCTCATGGGTGCCGCCGGCAAGCTCTGGTGGCTGTGGGCCTGGGTCGCCTGGATGGGCTTAAACCTGCTGCTGATGCTGGTCTATCCGACCTTCATCGCGCCGATCTTCAACAAGTTCAAGCCGCTCGACGATGCCGCCCTCAAGGAGCGCGTGAATGCGCTGATGCAGCGCTGCGGCTTCGCGGCCAAGGGCCTGTTCGTGATGGACGGCAGCACCCGCAGCGCGCATGCCAACGCCTATTTCACGGGCTTCGGCGCCAGCAAGCGCGTGGTCTTCTACGACACGCTGCTGCGCCAGCTGAATGCCGGCGAGGTCGAGGCCGTGCTGGCGCACGAGCTGGGCCACTTCCGCCACAGGCACGTGATGAAGCGCATGGCGGCCATGTTCGCCTTGAGCCTGGCCGGCTTCGCGCTGCTGGGCTGGCTGTCGGCCCACACCTGGTTCTATACCGGCCTGGGAGTGCAGCCCAACCTTGCGGCGCCCAACGATGCGCTGGCGATCCTGCTCTTTATGCTCGTGATGCCGGTGTTCGGCTTCTTCGTCGCCCCGCTGCCGGTGCTGATCTCGCGCAAGCACGAGTTCGAGGCCGATGCCTATGCGATCGCGCAGACCAACGGCGCCGACCTGTCGGCCGCGCTGCTCAAGCTCTACCAGGACAACGCCTCGACCCTGACGCCCGACCCGGTGTTCGTGAAGTTCTACTATTCGCATCCGCCGGCCTCCGAGCGCCTCGCGCGCATGGCCACGGCCTGACCTGAAACCCGACCATGAACAGCATGCTGAAGATCAAGGACTGGAAGACCGAGGCCCGCCGGGCGCTGAGCGCCACCGAGATCGTGGCCGGCCTGGCCCGGCTCGAGGGCTGGAAGCTCACGGGCGATGGCAAGGACGTCGCGATCGAGAAGAGCTTCGCCTTCGCCAACTACTTCGAGACCATCGCCTTCGTCAACGCGCTGGCGCTGGTGGCGCACCGTCAGGACCACCACCCGGACCTTTCGGTGCACTACAACCGCTGCGTGGT
The DNA here is from genome assembly GCF_056401695.1 of Variovorax sp. P4_D9. Taxonomy (NCBI): domain Bacteria; kingdom Pseudomonadati; phylum Pseudomonadota; class Betaproteobacteria; order Burkholderiales; family Comamonadaceae; genus Variovorax; species Variovorax sp. P4_D9. The sequence continues at coordinate 11,420 of NZ_JBFUIU010000204.1, read as the reverse complement.
GCGCTTCAACACGCACGACGTCGGCGGACTCACGGCGACCGACTTCGAGTGCGCGGCGCAGGCCGACGCGCTGCTTTCTTGAGCCGCCCGATGGACCGCCGCCTTGGCTAAGCAACAGCGCGGCGGCAGTGCCGGCGCTGCCTTGCGCGACGGGCTGGTGGTCGCCAGCCATGGCCGCCACTGCCTGGTCGAGACGCCCGAAGGCGAGCGCCTGATCTGCCATCCGCGCGGCAAGAAGAGCCAGGCCCTGGTCGGCGACCGCGTGCAATGGCAGGCCAGCGAGGACGAGGGCACGATCGAGAAGGTGCTGCCGCGCAAGAACCTGTTCTACCGCCAGGACGAGATCCGCACCAAGTCCTTCGCGGCCAACCTCGACCACGTGCTGATCCTGATCGCGGCCGAGCCCGAGTTCTCCGAGACCCAGCTGACGCGCGCCCTGATCGCCGCCGGGGCCGAACGCATCACACCGGTCATCGCGCTCAACAAGAGCGACCTCGCGGTCCCCTTCGAACGGGCCTCGAAGCGACTCGAGCCCTACCGCCGCATGGGCTATCGCGTGCTGCCGATGTCGCTCAGGGCCGACGGCGGGGCGGGCCATGCCGAGCTGACCGAACTGCTCGCGGGCAAGGTCACGCTGGTGCTGGGCCCCTCCGGCGCCGGCAAGAGCACGCTGATCAACCTGCTGGTGCCCGGCGCCAGTGCCCTGACCGGCGAGATCTCGCAGGCCCTGAACTCGGGCAAGCACACCACCACCAGCACCACCTGGTACTGGGTCAATGCGGCGCGCACCACCGCGCTGATCGACTCCCCGGGCTTCCAGGAATTCGGGCTGCACCACATCGAGCCAATGCAGCTCGCGCACCTGATGCCCGACATCGCCGGGCAGGCGACCGACTGCAAGTTCTACAACTGCACGCACCTGCACGAGCCGGGCTGCGGCGTCATCGCGCAGGTCGAGTCGCCGACGCACCAAGGCGCGATCAGCGCCTCGCGCTACCGGATCTACGGCGAGCTGTTCGCCGAACTGAGCCAAACCCGATACTGATCGCTACCGGGATTCGTCGAGGATCTCGCCCAGCGCATCGACCAGCGCCCCGCACTGCTCGCGCGTGCCGACGCTGATGCGCAGGTACTGCGCGATGCGCGGCTGGGCGAAATGGCGCACCAGCACGGCCCGCGAACGCAGTGCCGCCGCGAGTGAGGTCGCATCGTGCGCCGGGTGGCGCACGAACAGGAAGTTGGCTTGGGAGGGCAGCACCTCGAAGCCCAGGTCCTCGAGCTGAAGCGCCAGGCCTTCGCGGGTGTCGACCACGGCATCGCGGGTCTTCGCGAACCAGGCTTCGTCCTCGAGCGCGGCCACGGCGCCGGCGCTCGCGAGCCGGTCGATCGGATAGGAGTTGAAGCTGTTCTTGACCCGCTGCAGCCCGTCGATCAGCGGCGCCTGGCCGCAGGCGAAACCGACCCGCAGGCCGGCCAGCGAGCGCGACTTCGACAGCGTCTGCACCACCAGCAGGTTCGGATGGCGGGCGATCAGCGGCAAGGCGCTCTGGCCGCCGAAATCGACGTAGGCCTCGTCGACCAGCACGACGCGGTCGGGACAGGCCAGCAGCAGCTTCTCGATCTGCGCCAGCGGCAGGCCGATGCCGGTCGGCGCATTCGGATTGGCGACCACGATGCCGCCTGCGCCCGCCCGCGCCCGCTCGGCCAGCGCGTCGGCGTCGATGCGCAGCGCCTCGTCGACCGGCTGCAGTTCGCAGGCAATGCCGTAAAGCCGCGCATAGACGCGATAGAAGCTGTAGGTGATGTCGGGCAGCAGCAGCGGCGCATCCTGCTGGAAGAAGGCGAAGAAGGCATGCGCCAGGACCTCGTCCGAGCCGTTGCCGGCGAACACCTGGCGGCTGTCGAGGCCATGGCGCGCCGCGATCGCCTCGCGCAGCGCGGTCGATTCGGGGTCGGGATAGCGTTCCAGCCCAGCCTCCGCCGCACGCTGAATGGCATCGATCGCCCGCGGCGACGGCGGATAGGGGTTCTCGTTGGTGTTGAGCTTGACGAGCTTCGCGATCCGCGGCTGCTCGCCAGGCACATAGGGCTCGAGCGCCGCAATGAGAGGGCTCCAGAAGGCCGGGGTCATCCGAGCAGCCGGGCCAGCGTCAGCAGCGCCAGCAGCACCATCCACATCACGACCGAGCGCCAGACCAGGCCGACGACGCTGCGCAGGTGGGCGGGCTCGGGCTCGCGGCCCGGGGTGCTGCCGCCGTCCGTGGCCGCCCCCCCGGCGAAGGAGTCCCCGGCCTGGGCGCGCGACAGCGGGTCGTTGACCGGCACCGCGCTCAGGGTGCCGCCGCCGAGGCTGACGTTGACCGCCCCCGAGGTGGCCGCCAGGATCACGCCGTCGTTGGCGTTGGGGAAGCGGCGGGCGTCGTTGCGCCAGCAGTCGATCGCCTCCTCGAAGCTGCCGACGACCGCGAAGCCCAGCGCCGTGATGCGCGCCGGCAGCCAGTCGATCACGCCCCACGCCTTCGCCGCGGCCTGCTGCACCCAGATGCTGGACGGCTGCATCGAGGCCCCGCTCTTGTGGGCCCAGTAGCGCGAGAGGAACTCGCTCATGCGATAGAAGACCGCGCCGGCCGGGCCGAGGCCGATGGCCGCGAGGATCGAGAACCAGGCCAGCACGCCGAACACATGCCGATGCGCCGCGATCACCGAGTGCTCGATCACGTGGCGCACTATCTCGCTGCGCGGCAGGTCGGCGGCATCGACCTGCTGCCAGTGGGCCAGCAGCGAGCGCGCGAGCGGCTCGTCGCCTTCGTCGAGCGCATCGCGGATGCCGGTGAAGTGGTGGCTGAACTGACGGAAGCCCAGCGTGACGTAGAGCAGCGCGATGCTCCAGAGCACCGCGAAGGGCAGGCCCAGCGTGAGGATCAGCGCCCAGTGCACCGCCAGCGCCAGCAGCGTCGGCACGCCCACCGCGAGACTCCACGCGACCCAGCCGTGGTGCGGCTTGCCGGCGTCGAAATTGCGGCTGGTCCAGCGCGTCCACGCCAGCACGCCGCCGTAGACGGGGTTGTGGTACGCCAGCGGACGCACCTGCTCGATCAGCAATGCGCAGAGGATCGCAAAGAAGCTCATCGAAGGATTCTAGAACCCCCGGAGACGGTCCCGCGGGCGCGCGCTCAGGCGCTTAGGAAGCGGTACAGATTGCGCAGCATGCCCGCCGTCGCGCCCCACACGAAGCGTTCGTGCGGCCCGTCCTGGTAGGGCATCGACAGCCACTCGCGCGACGTCATGTCGTCGCCGACCAGGACGTGGCGGCGATGGTTGGCGGGGTTCATGAGGAAGGCGAAAGGCACCTCGAAGGCATCTTCGACCTCGTAGGGGTTGAGGTTCAACTCGAAGCCCGGACGCACCAGCGCGACCACCGGCGTCACGATGAAGGAGGTGACCGTGGTGTAGGTCGGCAGGCTGCCGAGGATCTCGATGTAGTCCGCCGACAGGCCGACCTCTTCCCAGGCCTCGCGCAGCGCAGCGGCGGCGATGTTGGCATCCTCGGGGTCGACCCGGCCGCCCGGGAAGGCCACCTGCCCCGAATGGTTCTTGAGGTGCGAACTGCGCTCGGTCAGCAGCACCGTCGGCTGGTCGCGCATCACGATCGGCACCAGCACCGCAGCCTGCGCCGGCGCGCGGTCGAACAGGCGCGGCTCGCGGCGCAGTTCAGGCGTCCACGCGGGCGGTGTGGCGAAGCGCTCGCGCAAGGCCCTCGTGCCCAGCCGCGCCGGGTCGACCGCGGGCAGGCCGCTGTCGACGCCGATCGCCGGCACCTCTCGCGGGTCGAAGGACTGCAAGGCCGGCGGGACGATGGCGTTGATGACTTCGACGGGAGAGGCGCGCATGGCGGGCGGTGGAGTGGTCAATGAAGGATCTGGACGAGTAAAACTCAAAAAGCCCCGGCGCGGTTGGCGCGCGGCCCGCAACTAAATCACGAACATGCCGTTGTCTTGCGGCACCAATGCAAAAAGCCGCCTCGAACGGCGGCTTTCTGCACGGCAAGGGCTCGCTGCTTATTGCGCAGCCGCTGCGGACGGGGCCTTGCCCGGCAGCTTTTCCTTGATGCGTGCCGAACGGCCGCTGCGCTCGCGCAGGTAGTACAGCTTGGCGCGGCGGACATCGCCGCGGCGCTTGACTTCGATCTTGGCGATCAGGGGGCTGTAGGTCTGGAAGGTGCGTTCCACGCCTTCGCCGCTGGAGATCTTGCGCACGATGAAGCCGCTGTTGAGGCCGCGATTGCGCTTGGCGATCACGACGCCTTCGTAGGCCTGCAGACGCTTGCGGTTGCCTTCGACGACGTTCACGCTGACGATGACCGTGTCACCGGGCATGAAATCGGGAATCTGCTTGTTGAGCCGGGCGATTTCTTCCTGCTCGAGAGTCTGGATGAGGTTCATTTTTTCCTGTGTTCGATCATGTCCGCGCTACACAAAAGGCGCCGGGGAGTCCAGTTGAATCAAGTTGAATTGAGGCCAACTGGGCTCGGCGCGGCCGGGCAGAGGATCGGGGAGCCGATGATTATAGCCTTTTTTTGAGCGCCTTCTCGTCGACCGCACTGAGCCGGCCGGCGCGGCGCGCGGCGTCGATCAGGTCGGGCCGCTTGTCGCGCGTGATCGCGAGCCGCTGGTCGCGGCGCCAGCGCTCGATCTGAAGATGATGGCCGGACAACAGCGGCGCCGGCACACCCTCGCCGCGCCACTGCTCCGGCCGCGTGTAGTGCGGGCAGTCGAGCAGGCCGTCGAGCGCCGGGTTGAAGCTGTCCTGCACATGGCTCGCTTCATCGCCGAGCACACCGGGCTGCAGCCGTGCGACCGCATCCAGCAGCGCCATCGCCGGGATCTCGCCGCCCGAGAGCACGAAGTCGCCCAGGCTGAGCTGGTGCGTGACGCGGGCGTCGATGAAGCGCTGGTCGATGCCCTCATAGCGGCCGCAGACCAGCACGGCGCCCTCGCCGGCCGCCCATTGCTCGACCGCCTCGTGGCGCAGGGTCTCCCCGATCGGCGAGAACAGCAGCACCGGGGCCGGCGCGCCGCGGGCGGCCAGCGCGGCATCGAGGCAGGCCGCGAGCGGCTCGGCCATCATGACCATGCCGGGGCCGCCGCCGAAGGGCCGATCGTCGACGCGCCGGTAGTTGCCCTCGGCGTAGTCGCGCGGATTCCACAGCACCACCTCGACCTGCTTCGATTCGTAGGCGCGGCGGGTCACGCCGCTCGCGAGGAAGGGCGCGAACAATTCCGGAAAAAGGGTGATGACGTCGAAGCGCATGGCGGCACCGAGGCCCGGCCTGGACGGATCAGTAGTCGGGCTGCCAGTCGACCGTGATCAGTCGACCCGGAAGGTCGACGCTGTCGACGAAGGCCGAGACGAAAGGCACCATGCGCTCGACCGGCTTGCCGTCCTCGACCGCATCGAGCACCAGCGTGGTCTGCGGACCCGAGGCCAGCAGTTCGCGCACGTTGCCGAGCGCCACGCCTTCGCGGTTGACCACCGCGAGGCCGATCAGGTCGACCCAGTAGTACTCGTCAGTTCCGGCGGTCGGGAAGCTCGAACGCGGCACGAACACGCGCGCACCGCGCAGCGCCTCGGCCGCGTTGCGGTCGGGCACGTCCTCGGACGAGGCGACGATGCAGTCGGAATGTTCCTTGGCTTCGCGGATCGCGAGCCGGAAAGCGCGGCCGCCCGCGGCACCCGGGGGCTGGAGCAGCCAGCGCTTGGAAGAAAAAAGCGCCTCGGGCTCGGCGCTGTGGGGCAGGACTTTGAACCAGCCCTTGATGCCCCAGGCATCGGCGATGCGCCCGACTTCGATCGCATCCGCCGGCAATTCGGCGGCTTCGAGGGTGGGCAGCATCGCCTGGCCGGCAGTCTTAGGCTGCAGCCTTGGGGGCCGCAGCGGCGGCTTGCTTGATCAGGCGGGTGACCGTGGGCGAGGCTTGGGCGCCGACGCTCTTCCAGTAGGTCAGGCGGTCCTGGGCGATGCGGATGCTTTCCTCGTTTTCCTTCGCGGTCGGGTTGTAGAAACCCAGGCGCTCGATGAAACGGCCATCGCGGCGAACGCGCTTGTCCGATACGACGATGTTGAAGAACGGACGGCCTTTGGAACCGCCGCGGGAGAGTCGAATGACGACCATGATTTATCCTTGGGGTGGTGCAGCAAACCCGAGAAGGCCTGCCCCACAGTGTTCTTCCAGCGTCGAGACACGCGACATGGCCACCCGGCCAGCGCACGCTGAAAAGCCCACGATTATAGCCCGCACTCCCGATTCTCCAATTCCCGGCCCCGCCGAGTTCCCAGAATGACCCAGATCCGCCACAGCCGCGACGAAGACATCGCCGCCATCACCGCCATCTACGCCCTCCACGTGCTGCACGGCACGGGCACCTTCGAGACCGAGGCGCCGGGCGCCGACGACATGGCCGCCCGCCGGGCCGACGTGCTGGCCAAGAACCTGCCTTACCTGGTGGCCGAGCGCGACGGCGAACTGCTCGGGTTCGCCTACTGCAACTGGTTCAAGCCGCGCCCCGCCTACCGCTATTCGGCCGAGGATTCGATCTACATGGCCGACAGCGCCCGCGGCCAGGGCCTCGGCGCCCAGCTGCTGGCGGCGCTGTCGCAGGCCGCCGAAGCGGTCGGCGTGCGCAAGCTGATCGCGGTGATCGGCGACTCGGCCAACGCTGGCTCGATCGGCGTGCATCGCGCCCAGGGCTTCAGCCACGTCGGCGTGCTGAAGGACTGCGGCTGGAAGTTCGGCGAATGGCGCGACGTGGTGCTGATGGAAAAAGTGCTCGGCGAAGGCAGCACGACCCGCCCCGAATGAAGAACAAGACCCTGGCCGCGTGGCTGGCCTTCCTGGGCGGCCCGCTGGGGCTGCATTGCTTCTACCTGCGCGGCTTCGGAAGCCTGCTGGGCTGGCTGCTGCCGATCCCGACCGCGCTCGGCCTCTACGGCATCGAGCGGGTACGCCTGTACGGCGCCGACGACGGCCTGAGCTGGGTGCTGATCCCGATGCTGGGCTTCACCATCGCGGGCTGCGCCCTCACCGCCATCGTCTACGGGCTCATGACGCCCGAGAAGTGGAATGCGCGCTACAACGCCGGCCGTTCAGCCGACACCGCGGCCGGCAACACCGGCTGGCTCACCATCGGCGCGGTGGTGCTGGCGCTGTTCTTCGGCAGCACGATCCTGATGGCCAGCATCGCCTTCAGCTTCCAGCGCTACTTCGAGCACGAGATCGAAGCCGGCCGGAAGATGTCCCAGTAGCTCAGAACGCCTGCATTCCGACCCAGTAGGCGATCGCCGCGACGAACGCCGAGGCCGGGATCGTCAGCACCCAGGCCCAGACGATGTTGCCGGCCACGCCCCAGCGCACCGCGCTGGCGCGCTGCACCGAACCGACGCCGACGATCGCGCCGGTGATGGTGTGGGTGGTCGACACCGGGATGCCCAGCGCGGTGGCCAGGAACAGCGTCAGCGCGCCGCCGGTCTCGGCGCAGAAACCGCCGACCGGCTTCAGCTTGGTGATCTTCTGCCCCATGGTCTTGACGATGCGCCAGCCGCCGAACATGGTGCCCAGCGCAATTGCGGTGTAGCAGCTCACAATGGTCCAGGTCGGCGGCGACGCATCGGAGGCGGCGGCATGGCCGGTGGCGATCAGCAGCATCCAGATGATGCCGATGGTCTTCTGCGCGTCGTTGCCGCCATGGCCCAGGCTGTAGGCGCCGGCCGAGGCCAACTGCAGCCGCCGGAACCAGCGGTCGACGCGCGACGGCGTCGCCCGCCGGAAGCCCCAGGCCACCAGAATCATCATGAACGAGCCGAGCAGGAAGCCCAGCAGCGGCGAGACGAAGATGAAGGCCACGGTCTTCCAGATGCCGGAAGCCACCAGCGCGCCCGACCCGGCCTTGGCGATCACCGCGCCGACGATGCCGCCGATCAGCGCGTGCGACGAGCTGCTCGGGATGCCGTAGTACCAGGTGACGAAGTTCCAGCTGATGGCGCCGACCAGGGCGCCGAACACCACGTGGACATCGACCACGCCCGGCTGGGCAATGCCCTTGCCGATGGTCGCCGCCACGCTCAGGTGGAAGACGAATATCGCGATCAGATTGAAGAACGCCGCGAACACCACGGCCTGTCCGGGCTTGAGCACGCCGGTCGACACCACGGTGGCGATCGAGTTCGCCGCATCGTGGAAGCCGTTCATGAAATCGAAGGCAATGGCCAGCGCGACCAACACCACCACCACCCAAAGGGCGACCTGAACCGTTGCCATTCGAAAGCCCGCTGAATCAGGAGTTCTCGAGGACGATGCCCTCGATGACGTTGGCGACGTCCTCGCACTTGTCGGTGATGGTCTCGAGCAACTCGTAGATGGCCTTGAGCTTGATCACCTCGCGGACATCGGGCTCCTCGCGGAACAGCTTGCTCATGGCGCTGCGCATCACGCGGTCGGCATCGGACTCGAGCCGGTCGATCTCCTCGCAGGTCTTCAGCGTCGCCTCGGCCGTGGCCGGATCGGCAATCTTGGAGAGGAATTTGACCGCGTCCTTGACCCGCTCGCAGCACTTCACGCTGAGCATGGTGAGGCGCGTGATCTCCTCGGTCATGTGGCGCACGTCGTACAGCGCCATGGTTTCGGCCGAGTCCTGGATCAGGTCGGCGACGTCGTCCATGGTGTTGATCAGCTTGTGGATCTGCTCGCGGTCGATCGGCGTGATGAAGGTCTTATGGATCAGCCGGTTGACGTCATGCGTGACCCGGTCGGCCGCCCGCTCCGCGTTGTCGACATCGCGGTTGTATTGCTCCCGCAGGTGCAGGTCGTTGTAGTTGGCCACGAGATGCTCGAAGGCGCGCGCGGCTTCGACGATGCGGTCGGCATGCTGATTGAACATCTCGAAAAAATTCCCCTCGCGGGGCAGCAGCTTGCCGAACATGGCGCTCTCCTGGGTTCTGGGCCGTCATGAGTACATGCCCGTGACGCCATCGTGAAAAACCGCGCAAGTGTAATGGGCGGGCTGGAAACGGCTCTCAGAGCCGCTCGATCCGCTGCTCCGCCACCTGCGCGAGTTGAAGGGAGGTGACCTGCTCCGGGGCGATTTCCGCCAGCGGCAACAGGACGAAGGCGCGCTCGGCCATCCTCGGATGCGGCAGGCTGAGTCGCGGGGTATCGAGCACCGCGTCGCCATGGCGCAGCAGGTCGAGATCGAGGGTGCGCGGGGCATTGCGGTAGGGCCGCTCGCGGCCGGCACCCGTTTCGAGGCGCTGCAGCTCGGCCAGCAGCGCGTGCGGGTCGAGCTCGGTCTGGAGTTCCACCACCGCGTTGACGAAGTCGGGGCCGACGGCATCCACCGGCGCGCTGCGGTACAGGGAGGAACGGGCGCCGACGCGGGTCTGCGGCAGCCGATCGAGATCGTCCATGGCCCGAAGCACCGTGTCGCGCGCGTCGCCGAGATTGGCGCCGATCGCGACGAAGGCACGGAAAGTCATGCAAGCCCTCCGCCCGGCGCTGCAATCATTCGGCCGCGATGCTGCCCGTCTCGCCGGCACCACCGCTGCGCGGCTTGCGCCGGCGGCGGCGCTTGCGCGGCGCGTCCGACACCTCGCCGTCCGGCGGCGGGGCGCTGTCGGCTTCATCGCTCGGGCCGCTCGCGCGGCGTCCGGAGGGCGCCTGGACCGGCGGCCGCGTCGGGACCCGCTGGCGGGTCTTCTTGTGCTGCTCGTCGCGCACCTGGTCCATCAGGTCCTGACGGCGCAGGTCGTCGGCGGTGCTGAATTCCTGCCACCACTCGGCAATCGCCTCGCCGACCTCGCCGACATCGGCCCTGAGGCGCATGAAGTCGAAGGCGGCGCGGAAGCGCGCCTGCTCGACCAGGCTGTGCGGCGTGGAGCCGCTGCGCTTGTCGAAGCGCGGCTGCATCATCCAGATCTCGCGCATGTCGGCGGCCAGCTTGCCGCGGCCCGAGACATCGCCGATGCGGGCGTTAAATACATCGTCGATCGCATCCTGCAGCGCCGGGAACGCGGCTTGCGGCCGCTGGCCGTGCCGGCCCTCCTGGCGCTGGGCCCAGCCGTCGCGCACGTCGGCCCACAGCACGCAGGCCAGCAGGAAGCTCGGCGCCACCGGCTTGCCCTCGCCGACCCGGCGGTCGGTGTCCTGCAGCGCCGCGTTCACGAAGGGCTGTTCGGCGCGCTCGACCACGACGTCGAGCAGCGGATAGATGCCGGTCGCGAGGCCGAGCTTGCGCAGCTGCGCCACCGTGGCGACCGAGTGGCCGGTCTGCAGCAGCTTGAGCATCTCGTCAAACAGGCGGCTCTGCGGCACGTCGGCCAGCAGCCGGCTCGACTCTATCAGCGGCGCCGCGGTCTTGGGCTCGAGCTTGAAGCCCAGCGCCGCCAGCTTGGCTGAGAAGCGGATCGCGCGAATGATGCGCACCGGATCCTCGCGGTAGCGCGTGATCGGGTCGCCGATCATGCGCAGCGTGAGCTTCTTGGCGTCCTTGATGCCGTTGTGATAGTCGACCACGATCTGGCTGGCCGGGTCGTAGTACATCGCGTTGACCGTGAAGTCGCGCCGCGCGGCGTCTTCTTCCTGCGGGCCCCAGACGTTGTCGCGCAGCACCCGGCCACTGGCGTCCACGGCGTGCTTCATGCCCGCCAGCTCGCCCTTGCTGGTGCGCTCGTTGCCGGCCACCTGCTCGGCGCCGGCGTTGTCCATATAGGCGCGGAAAGTCGAGACCTCGATCACCTCGTGCTCGCGGCCGCGCCCGTACACCACGTGCACGATGCGAAAGCGCCGGCCGATGATGAAGGCGCGCCGGAACAGGCCCTTGACCTGCTCGGGCGTGGCGTTCGTGGCGACGTCGAAATCCTTCGGCCGCAGGCCCAGCAGCAGGTCGCGCACCGCGCCGCCCACCACGTAGGCCTCGTAGCCGGCCTGCTGCAGCGTGGTCACCACGTTCCTGGCGCGCTCGTCGACCAGCGCCGGGTCGATACCGTGGACCGAGGCGTCCACCTCCTGCCGCTTGCCGAAACGGCCCTTGCCGCCGGAGCCGGCGGCGCCGGACTTGCCGAGGAGTTTGTCGATGAATTTCTTGATCATTGGAAGGTGGGCTGGGCCCTATTCGTTTTCGAGCATCGACCGGATCAGCGGGATCGTGATCGCGCGCTGGGTCTGCAAGGCGTAGCCGTCGAGTTGCGCGAGCAACTCCATCAGGCTGCCGAGGTCGCGGCTGAAGCGGTGCAGCATGTAGTCGAGCACCTCGTCGGACAGCATCACGCCGCGGTCGTCGGCCGCCTGCCGCAGCACCGCGCGCCGCTCGGCCTCGCTCAACACCTGCAAGTGGAACACATGGCCCCAGCCCAGCCGGGTGCGCAGGTC
>NZ_JBFUIU010000203.1:0-12760 GCF_056401695.1 Variovorax sp. P4_D9 | reverse complement strand
GTCTCGGGCGAGAGGCCCTTGGGAGCGTATATCACGGTCCATCCAACCAGCTCATACCCCTCAACGCCCTGCTCCGCCACTGACTTCACGCCGGGCAAAAGCTTGCTTGACTTCGCGGAGGTAATACCCAGCGCCTTCACTTGTCCGTTTGCGATCGGCGCACGTAGCGAGCTGATCGTGTCGACCATGTACTCGACCTGGTTGCCGAGCACGGCCGTGATCGCTTGCGCACTGCCCTTGTAGTCCACCGGAAACAAAGGGGCGTCGGCTCGCTGTTTGAACAGCTCATAGGCCACACGGGAGGTGGTCGTCGAAATCGCGACGTTGAGCGCGTCCGGCTTCGCTCGTGAGGCGCGCACCATCTCCGGCACGCTATTGACCCGATTGGTCGGCGAGGTGACGAACACCAGCGGCAGGATGCCCACCATCGCGATCGGCTCGAAGTCTACCTGCGGATCGAATCCGGGGTTGGTGTAGAGAAAGGAGTTAGCCGCGTGCGTCACGTTGGTGCCGACCATCAGTGTGTAGCCGTCTGCGGGCGCGCGGGCCGCGATCTGAGTGCCGACATTGCCACCGGCACCGGGCCGGTTATCCACGAAGATCGCCTGGTTGAGCTCTTTCGAGAGTTCGTCTGCCAGATAGCGCGCAGCGATGTCGGTGCCCTGACCCACCGCATAGGGAACGATGAGCTTGATCGCCTTCGATGGGTAGGCTTGAGCAAATCCCAAAGCGGACGCGACAGCCAGTGAAATGCACACCGATGCTTGGACAATCTTCTTCATGAGGGCCCCGAATGTCGCGCGGATGCGCTGAAAGAACTCTTGCTTGATTGCGCGGCAGATGCCATTAGGCATTCCTGCGTGACGCTAGCGACCAGCCGGCCCGAACGGTCGTGCACCCGGCCAATAGCAAGTCCGCGGCCATCAGAACCACTTGGGCTCGAGGTGTCGAAATGAAGCCATTCGTCCGCGCGAAACGGCCGATGCAGCCACAGCGCGTGATTGAGGCTTGCCACATAAAGTTTTTCACCGCGTGCTGCTAGCGGATCCAAGTGGCCACCGACAGCTCCGTAGTTGAACCACCAGTCCGAAAGGTATGCGAAAGCGGCTGCGTGCAGATGCCGATCATCGGCCAATCGATGACCGACACGTGCCCAGAAGCGGAACTTTGGCGCCGGAAGTTCGAGTTCCATGCGCGCAGACTTCGGAGGTAGGCGGAGGTCCAGGACGGGCCGCACGTCGTGCAGGTATCCGAGCACGCTCTGCACACGCGTCGCCAGATCGACTGGAAGGTCGCCCAGCCCCGGCATCGATAAAGGATCCTCCGCGCGCGCGACAGGTTCGATGGGTGCCATGTGATCAGGGCCGTCGCTCGGAACTGCGAAACTGACCTGCACATCGAACACAGTGCGCTCACCAGCCTGCACGCCGCGCACATGGCGCGAGGAGAACCGCTTTCCATCCTGCAGCGCTGTCACATGAAAATGGATCGGCTGGTCGTACTCCGTTCCTTGCAGGAACATGAATTGCATCACAGTTACGGGCCGGCCGTCCGGCACGGACAGGCTCGCGGCCATGAGCGACTGCGCTAGCACTTGGCCGCCGAAGGCGCGGCCGTGTGAATTTGGATCACCCAGGCGATTGCGGAAATGCATCGGTGCCTGCGTGTCGAGCGCAAGCAACTCGGCCAGGTCGACACCGTTCCAGATCGGCAGACGATCGGCACTCACACCTTGCGCTCCCGCAGCCGTGCGAGACGCGCTTCGATCTCGGAACGTCCAACCGGCACATTCATGGCGAGCGATGCAGCGCGCTCGACGCGGAGGGCCTCGGTGAAGCTTAATGCTGCTCCGTCATCGAGCAGACGTTTGTAGGCAACCAGGGCATCGGGCACCACAATCAGCATTTGGCGAGCCATCGCCTCAGCTTCGAATCTCAAGCGGTCGGGCGCCACGACTCGGTTGACCATACCCCATGCCGCAGCCTCCTCCGCGCCAAGAAAGCGTCCGGTCAGCGCGAGTTCCTTGGCGCGATTCAAGCCAACGCGCCCGGCCAACCGTACTGATCCTCCCCAACCAGGCAGCAGGCCGACTTGCGCATGCGTGTCGGCAAAACGGGCCTCCGTGGACGCGATCAGCACATCGCAAGCGAGCGCGATCTCCAGCCCTCCAGTAACGGCAAGACCGTTGATCGCACCGATCAACGGACCGGAAAAGCGCAAAAGCGCAGCGACCGCATCGTATTCGTAGGCGCCAGCTGCCACAACGCCTGGCGCGGCCCATTCGTCGAGGTCCAGGCCCGCAGTGAATGTACGGCCCGCCCCCGTGAGAATCAGCACACGCACTGCCGCATCGGCTTCAAGCGCATCAACCGCCTGCGCCATTTCTTGACGCAGCCCAATCGACAACGTATTGAGCCTGTCGGGACGGTTCAAGATCAGCGTGGCAAAACCTTCGTCTGAACGCTCGACGAGGATGTGCTTGAATGCCACGGCTTAGGCGCCCCGAAACACAGGCTTCCGGCGTTCGGTCAGGGCCGCAATGCCTTCCTGCGCATCCGTCGTTGACGCTACTCGGGCGAGGGTCAAGGCCTCGTCCTCCAACTGGGATTCAATGTGGGCGGCACCAGCACGCAGGAACAGGCGTTTGGTCTCTGCGTACGCGACCGTCGGGCCACTTGCGAATGCCTTCGCCATCGTCATGGCTTCATCCTGAAGGGACTCATCGGGCACGACGCGATCGACCAATCCAGCCTGCATTGCTGCATCGCTTTTCAACACTTCCGCCAGCAACACGAAGCGCCGCGCGCGCGACGGCCCCATCCGCGCGGTAAAAGTGGCGCTCGAGCCCGAGTCGCAACTGAAGCCGAGCTGCGCGAAAGCCGATCCGATACGGGTCGACTCACCTGCCACGACCACGTCGCATCCAGCCATTAATGCCGCACCACCCCCCATCGCGAAGCCTTGCACTGCAGCGACGATCGGTACTGGAAGCTGCCACGCCCGCTGCAGCCCCATATGGAGGTCTGCCGTCCAGCGGCGCACCAGCGGCCCCAGGCTATCGCGGATCGGATAAAACTTCTTAAGATCACCCCCGACGCTGAAATTGACCCCGTCAGCACGCAGCAGAACGGCGCGCAGTCCCCTTGTGTCCCAAAGGTCGCAGAACACCTGCTTGAAGTCCCGCGTAAAGTCGCCGTCGAAAGGATTGCCGCGTTCGGGCTGGGCCAGACTGACGATGGCAAGGCCATCTTGCATCTCGACGCGGATCGAAGAAGTCGAACTCATGAAAGTATGCCTCCGGTTGGATCATGGTAAGTGCTATAGCGTACTGTACGCTTGTGAATTACCATTGGCATTCGTAATTCCCCGAAGGCCACGCCGCCCATGCTGACACCTCAGGACGACCTCATCGGCCACCAGTTGCCGACCACTTTCGATCAGATCGATAACAGCGACCCCGCCTGGATGGAGCGGCTCTGGTACACCGGGCATCCCATCCCGGGTAGTGAGATCATTTTCGACATCGGCTTGGGTTACCACCCGAACCGCAATGTGATGGACGCCTTCGCGGGCGTAGCGGTACCCGGTCGGCAATGGAACTTCCGCGCTTCACGGCGCCTGCGGCCGGACCCGCTGACGACGCGAGTGGGTCCGCTGTCGATCAGCGTACTCGAAGGCCTGCGCCGCCATCGCATGGTGTTGGAGGAGAACGACTCAGGGCTTCGCTGCGATATCGAGTTTCACGCCACCGTCAATCCGCACGAAGAGAAAGCGCATCTGCGCCGCCGCGACGGGCGCGTCACCGAGAACATGGCGCGCGCTCAGCAACTGGGTCGCTATACCGGTTGGCTCGAATTCGATGGACGACGCGTCGAGGTCGATGGCTGGCTCGGACAGCGTGATCATTCATGGGGCGTCCGATCCGAGATGCGCACCGATGAGACCAGTCCCCCTTTGACGTTCTATCCGCCCTTTTTCTATTGCTGGACGACAGCACAGTTCAAGGATCGCGGGCTGCATATCTTCTTCAAGGAGCGCGGGCCCGGAGAGAAGATATATCTGTCGGGCGAAGAAGTATTTGCCATCGGCACCAAAGCGTCATCGCGCCATCAGTTGGTCGACGTGCGGCACGAGGCCCGGTGGCTAGACGATCCTCACGGACAGTCGATGGAATCCGCCGTGTTGCATCTCAGATTTGCCGACGGGAGCGAGCGGCCCATATCGGTTCGAGTGCTGCCGACCAAGTACTACCTGAAAGGTGGTCTGTACGGCGGTCTCAATGGATGGTTCCACGGCGATGACCGCGGCAAGCTCTACATCGAGCATGAGGTGTGGGACCTCGCCGATCCAAGCACGCGCAAGCTCGTGCGCACGCTGGCCGACCAGGTGGTCGAGGTGCGCGACGGCGACGACGTAGGTTACGGCATCATCGAGTACGGCGTCGGCAAGGGCTTCGAAATGTACGAGTCCGTCCAGGCGCATCCGCCGATCTAAGGGCTTGTCAGCCTTCCTGGCCGCTGGACATCTCGGCGAACAGCGGTCGAGGCGAGTTTTTCAGCTCGATGCCCAGTTCCTCACGCATCGCAGTCCTCAGTAAGGTCTCGATCTGCAGGRCTGCATCGCATCCGAGCTGGCCACGCTGCGCATCGAGCCACGCGAGCAATGTCTCGATCTGCAGGTTCTGACGGTCGCGCATCGCCAGCAACGCATCGATCGGCGTGGGTACAGGTTCAATTTCCCGCGGTAGCGTCGGCAACGAATCGGCGGTAGGGCCTTTGGCAACCACGTGCTCGACTGCGCTCAGCACCTGTCGTTGAGTGGCGATCTGCTGCAGCAGAAAGCCCGCGGACCAGTCTGCACGCACCTTGAACGTATTGAGCAGATTGATGACACCAAACACTTGACCGCGAGCGAACTCGTCGTCGATCCGAGTCAGCACTTCGCTGCGCAATGTGGCGCACATGCCATCGATCAGCCGGTGGAAGGAATTGTTCATGCGGAAGCCTCGATCGTTTTCTCCATCTGGCGCAGGCACGTGGCAATCTGACTGCCCATGGCCGGCATGCGCATGTCATTGAAGCGGCCTTCTTCGAAACAGCGCGCCGCCGCCATGTGCGTGGCGGCGAGCTTCAGCAGCGACAACGCCTGGTAGTAGCGCACCGACGCCATCGACACCTCGAAGCCCACCTTTTCGCTGTAGCGCGAATAGAACCATTCGGGCTCGGCCAGTCGACTGATGAGCTTGCTGCCACCCATGTACATTGGGAGGCTGGCCCAGCCGAGGTCTTCATGCGGATCGCCCAAGTGCACCAGTTCCCAATCCAGGATCGAAGTGATGCGCCCGCCATGCTCTAGGAAGTTGCCGGTGCGATAGTCGCCGTGCACGATCGCGACGCGCGGCGCAACAGGACAATGCGCCTTGAGCCAGCGGATGCCCCACTGTGCCATCGGATAGGGACGCATCGCCCAGCGTGCGATCTGCGTTTCCCAGTATTCGACGTTGAGCCGCGCCGCATTCGTTGCATCGATGCCGTGTGCCATTGCGGCGATCGGACGCTCCCGCCAGGGCACGCAATGCAGCGCCGCGAGGGCATCGATGAAGTCCTCGGCCAAGCCTCGCCGGTAGCCGTCTTCGAGCGCGGGCTCGCTGGCCGATACCCAGGGCACCACGGCATCGCCGGACACTTTCTCGCAAAACAGAAAAGGCGCGCCGAGGATGCTGGCATCGTCGCTGCTCCAGTAGGCCTCGGGCACAGGTACCGCGCTGCCTTCAAGCGAACGCATCGAAAGTACCTGGGGCGCCGAACTGTAGGGAGCGAACAGGCCGTAGTCGGGACCGAGTCGAAGAATCAGTTCCTTCGTGCCCTCGTGGCCAGGCAGCCCGCTGACAGGAACGGCATAGGTCAGCCACGAGAACCCGACCGGGAAGCGGCGAATCGCGCCGACCTCGACCGCAGAGCCGACTTGCTGTGTGAGGTACGCCTCGATCCTGCGTTGCAAGGTGGCCTCGTCGTCGATGGTGTTCATTCGTTCGATGCCCGTGACCACGCATGGTGGCCGGTTTCGTTGATGCTGACGACGCCGATCGACCTCACGTCGCGCACCAGCAAGCGCGAGATCGAGGCATAGCCCGGCCCGAAGCGGACGATCCGATCGAGCCCGAGCGCATGCGAGAGGACGAGGCTGATCGGAAGACCGTGCGTGAAGACAGCCGTGTGCCCGCCGGCACCGCCGTGTTCGACGGTCTTGGCCAGTGCATCAAGCACGGCGGCGCGGAAGACTTCGGCATCGACGCCCAGGTAGCGCAGAGGGTCGGCCAGAAAGCGCTGCCATTCGGCTTCGCCCTGGGCGCGCAGTGTGTCGACCGAACGGTAGCGCGGCAGGTGTCGATCAGCCTCTGCCCAACCGTCGAGGGTGCGAACCGGCAAACCCAGCCTTTTGGCCGTCGAAGCTGCGGTCTGCTGCGCCCGCAGCTGTGGACTGCTGACGATGTGCGTGATGCCCTCTCGCGCGAGCTGCTCGGCCACGGCGAGGGCCTGCTGACGCCCTTCGGCCCGCAACGGTGGATCGTGCGGCAGCTCCGCATGGTCCTCGTCGGGCCAACCGTGTCGCACAAGGATCAACTTCATCGCAGCAGATCCGGCGTCACCGCCCGATGGAAGCCCGTGAATGCCTGGTTGCGACTGCTCGCCTCTAGCTTCCAGTTGTTGCGCAGGTTGGGCGTTCCACCGTCGATGCGGATGCACGAGCCGGTAATGTAGGCCGCAGCCGGCGACAACAAGTAGACGATGGCACCCGATACCTCCGCCTCGGTGCCAAACCGACGCAACGGAACCACGTCGGTGAATTCGAGGATCTTGGCCTTGGCCTCGGGCGTGTAGGTATCGAAGCCGCTCGATGCAATACCGCCCGGTGCCACGGTGTTGACGCGCACGCCCGAGCCGGCCCACTCGCAGGCGGCCGTCTCGCTCAGTGTCAGCATGCCGCCGCGGGCCGCACCGGAGTGCGCGATGTCAGGCCAGCCGTTCCAGATGTCGGCGATCATGTTAACGATCGCCCCGCCGTGGGCCTCCATGTAGCGGTTGTAGGCCTCACGCATGAAGATGAAGCCCCCGGTCAGGTTGTTTCGCACCACAGCCTCGAAGCCCTTGGTCGAGATCGTCTTCATCGGCGCGCGGTACTGACCGCCAGCGTTGTTGACCAAGCCGTCGAGCCGGCCTTGCTTCTGCAGCACGGAATCGATCGTTGCGCCGACGGCCGCCTCGTCGCGGATGTCGCACGCCAGTGCACTGGCACTGCCCCCGTCCTCGATGATCTCGGCCCTGACCGCCTCGACCTTCTCGATCGAGCGTCCGACCAACGCCACATGCGCACCGAGCGACGCGAGTTCGTGCGCGGTGCAGCGCCCGATGCCGCTGCCGCCGCCGGTCACGATAATGGTCTGGCCCGCGAACAGGTCAGGGCGGAAAACGGATTGGTAGCCCATGGCTTCTCCTGGCTGTCAGTACTGCACCGCGGCACGGCCGATGCGTTGGCGCGCGATGATGAGCTTCATGACGCCCGCTGTGCCGTCGCCGATCTCCAGGCCCATCACGTCGCGCAGGCGTTGTTGATGAGGCAGGTCCTTCGACCAGCCGTAATGCCCGAAGGTCAGCAGGCATTGATGGATCACGTCGAAGGCGGTCTTTGGCCCCATCCACTTGACCATCGCAGCTTCGGAGGTGTGCGGCTGACCGGCGTCGCGCAGCGCCAACGCATGGTAGGCCAGATGCCGTACTGCGGCGATGTGCGTCTCGCCCTCTGCAAGTGGAAAACTCACCCCCTGGAACTGCCCGATCGGTCGCCCGAAGGCCTCGCGCTCGGCCGCGTAGGCCCAGGCTTCATCGAGCGACGCCTGCGCGGCGCCACAGCATTGCAACGCGATCAACGCGCGGCTGTAGTCGAAGCCCTGCATTACCTGYGTGAAGCCCTTGCCTTCGTCGCCGAGACGGTGGCTCAACGGCACCCTGACGTCGTCGAAGAACACCGAGCCGCGGCCGATGATGGCGCTGCCGACGTCGTCAAAATGGGTACGTGAAATACCCGTCGTGTCGCTCGGGATAAAGAAGGCCGTGACGCCCTTCGCTCCTTCGTCAGGTCGACCGGTGCGGGCGAATATGAGGTAGGCGTCGGCGCGGTCGGCGAACGTGATGGACGTCTTCTCGCCATTGATCACGTAGTGGTCGCCTTCGCGTCGCGCCTTCAACTGCAGGTTGCTTGCGTCGGAGCCCCCGCGCGGCTCGGTCAGGCAGATCGCAACGATCGCCTCACCGCGCGTCATCCTAGGCACCCATTCATTCGCTACCTCAGGTTGCGCGTGACGCACGAGGATCGCGGCATTCAACGAAATTCCGACAGGCACCGCGCTGATGTTGAAATCGCCATACGCGAGTTCCTCCGCAATTAGGCCGGTGGTCACTGCGTCCACACCTAGACCACCCATCTCTTCGGGAAGGTCGACGCCGAGCAAGCCGAGCCGGCCCATCTCTGCGACGAGCTCGCGATCGAGCACGCCCAGCTTCTCGCGCTTCTGGTAGTCGGGCAGTAGGCGCTCCCGCGCAAAGCGACGAGCAGTCTCCTGTAGCGCCCTCTGGTCATCGGTCAATACCATCGCGAAGTCACTCCTCGATCAAAGTCCTGAACGGCACGAGCGACAGCTTCGGATCCGCCGTTAGGCTCATTCAATACTGTACTATAACGTATGCATGTGTACCATCAGGTTTTCCCGAAGGCATTCGTACTAACAATGCCCCATTCCGCGAGGACGTCCATGGTGTGCTCCCCTGGCACAGGCGCGGGCCGTCGCAACGTCGCCGACRTCCGGCTAAAGCGGGGTGCGGGGCTGGGATGGGTAACGTCATCGAAGCGCTGATGAACCTCGCGCGCCCGCATGTGTGGATGCAGTGGCGCCTCGTCGATGTCGAGAACGGGCGCAAAGCAGGCATCGCGCCCTGCCATGGCATGCACCCACTCGTCGCGTGTCCGTGTCTTGAAAACCTCCGCGAAGCGTTGCCGCATTGAGGGCCAGGCTGTGCGATCGTTCTGCGTAGGCAGCACCTCTTGCGCCAGGCCTACTACCTCGAGCAATACCGCATAGAAATGCGGTTCGATCGCGCCCACCGCGACGTACTTGCCGTCCCGCGTCTCGTAGGTCCCGTAGTACGGAGCACCGCCGTCGATCAAGTTGTCACCCCGCTTGTCGGTCCAACTGCCGAACTGGCGAAAGGCCTGAAACGCCGACATCAGGTTAGTGACGCCATCAATCATTGCCGCATCGACGACTTGGCCCTCGCCGGACGCCCGCGCCTCGTGCAGCGCAGCGAGCACGYCGACGACGAGGTACATCGCGCCCCCACCGAGATCCGCCACCAGGTTCAGCGGCGGCACAGGGGCCTGCCCCCGCGCCCCGATGCAGTGAAGGGCGCCCGTCAGCGCGAGATAGTTGATGTCGTGACCCGCCTCCTGCGCGAGCGGTCCGTCTTGGCCCCAGCCAGTCATGCGGCCATAGACCAGGCGCGAGTTGGCCTCGAGGCAGCTCTCGGGGCCAAGGCCCAGGCGCTCCATGACGCCGGGTCGAAATCCTTCGAGAAGGATGTCGGCACATCCTGCCATCTGCAGCGCCGTCTGGACCGCCGCCGGGTCCTTGAGGTTCAGTGCCACCGATCGCTTGTTGCGGTTGTAGAAGTCGAGCCTCGGAGGCAATTCAGCGGGCGCCTTTGCCATCGGTGGCCGGTCGACGCGCACGACATCGGCGCCCAAATCTGCCAGCAGCGCGCCGGCGAACGGCGCAGGACCAATGGCCCCCATCTCGAGTACCCGTATGCCGTCCAACGGACCAGCCATGTCAATGCCCTGCCGATTCTGCGTCGACGTCTTGATCCCAATTCGCCTTGTCCAGCCGAGGCAGGTTCGGATAGTGCCTGGCGAAGGTCTCGAGCAGATCGTCACGTGGGAAATCGTCGAACTCGCCGTGGAAGGTCACGTACTCCATGTGGCGCCGCCCTTCGAGGTCATAGGGGTGGTAAATCGAGTCTTCGCGGCCGTCGAACTCAAGGGTATGCAGTCCCATCTTCCGACATAGCTCGACATTAAAGGCCGGCGTCGCCTTGATCCAGCGGCCATCGAGATGGATCGCGGTGTAGCCATGGCGGTAGAACATGTCGCTGCCCATCGTCTCGCGCAGCCGCGCGGTTGACAAGTGATTGCGGACGTCGGCCAGGCCGACGCGCGCCGGCAGGCCCACCACGCGACACGCGGCGGCCAACAGGATTGCCTTGGGCACGCACCAGCCGAATCCGTCCGACAACACGCGGCTAGCCTTCAGGCCGTCGATCGAAAGGTCAATCTTGTAGGGATCGTAGCGAAACCCGTCGCGCACCGCATAGTAGAGGTCCACCGCGCGTTCGCGGTCGCTGCCCGCCTTAGCCGCGGCTGTCAGCGCAAAGGCACGCACCGCCGGATGGTCGGCGTCGAGATAGACGGTACTCTTCAGCGCCGACTGCAAGTCTTCGTTCATAGGCTCCCCTCGCTGCCGCGCTTGCGCCGCGCGAGCAGCTCTTCAGCCGCACGCCCCAGTTCGCCCGTCGTCCGCGCGAGGATCTGCGTCCGGTTCTCGAGTTCAATCGCAGCCTGCAGGCTGCCGGCCTCGACATTGGCCCAGGTTCCGCGCTTGGTCATCCACACACCGAACGCGCTGTTGGCGGCGATCATCCGCGCCGTCTCCATGGCCCTCGGCATCAACTGCGCGTCGTCGACGACCTCGGACACCAGCCCGATGCGCTCGGCCTCGACGGCGTCAACCATGCGCCCGGTGAGCATAATATCGAAAGCGCGCGACAGGCCGACGCAGCGCGGTAGCAGCCAGCTCACTCCGATGTCGCAGCTCGACATGCCAACCCGCACGAAGGCCGCGTTGAAGCGCGCGGAGCGGCCGGCGATGCGGATCTCCGCAGCCAATGCCAGGCCGAGACCCGCGCCACTTGCCGAACCGTTCACCGCCGCGATCACCGGTTGCCGCAATGCACGCAACCGCGTCACCAGCGACGCAAAGGACTCCTGGCGCATCATCCAGGCTGCGGTCTCGCCAAGTTCGGCGGTACCGGGCGCCTCAGCCGCCAGCCCCAGGTCGAAACCCGCGCAGAAGCCCTTGCCTTCGCCCGTGATTACCAGTACCCGCACTTCGGGGTCTGCCGAAACGGCGTCGAGCAACCGGACGATTGCGGCCACTGTGTCGTCGCCCAGCGCATTCATGTTCGCGGGTCGATTCAGGCGCAGCAACGCGATGGCCGGCTCCGGACGCTCGACCAGAACCCCGGCAACCGCCTCGGCAAGATCAGACATAGATCTCCTCAATGACCTGCGCATACTTCTCGAACACAGCCTTGCGCCGTACTTTCATCGTCGCCGTGACTTCGCCGTCGTCATGGTCAAGTTCCTTGGTTAGCAGATGGAACTTTCGAATCTGCTGAACTTGCGCCATCTTCGCGTTCGCCAGATCGACTTCGCGCTGGATGAGATCGCGCACCTTCGAGTTCTCGACCAGGCTGCGGAAGGTCGTGTAGATCAGACCGTGCTCTTCGGACCACTTGCTCACGGTCTCGAAGTCAATCTGGATCAGAGCCGACACAAAATGCCGGCGGTCGGCGATCACGATCGCTTCCTTGATGTAGGGCGAGAAGCGCATCGCGTTCTCGATCTCCGATGGCGTGATGTTCTTGCCCCCGGCGGTGATCATGATGTCCTTTTTGCGGTCGACGATGCGCAACTCGCGCCCGGTCGGCCCGTCGTCCCAGCGGCCGACGTCGCCTGTGTGGAGCCATCCTTCGGCATCAATCGCCTCACGGGTCGCTTCGTCGTTCTTCAGATACCCGCGGAAAACGATCTCCCCGCGGATCAGGATCTCGCCGTCCTCCGCCAGCTCGACCTCGACGCCCGGATAGGGCACGCCCACCGTCCCGACGGGCGAGCCCTCCCCGGGCTGCATGGTCGTGGCGCCAGAAGCCTCGGTCATTCCGTAGGCCTCGCGAATCGGTACGCCCAGCACGCGAAAGAATCGCAACACCTCGGGAGCGATCGGTGCCGCGGCGGAAACAGCAACCCGGCAGCGCCGCAGCCCGAGAAAGTTGAGCAGCGCCCTCAGCACCAACACATACCAGACAGCCCAACGGGCGCGTTGTGCAAGGCTCCATTGCGCGCGCGGGGTCGCCGCGGTGTCGTCCAGCGAGCGCATCGCCCGGCGATAGAGCCAAAGTCGGATACCGCCCGCCTCGCGCAACTTGTTCTGAATCGACGAATGGAACTTTTCCCAGATGCGCGGTACGCCGAAGAAAATGCGGGGCGATAGCTCGCGCAGATCCTCCTGCACAGTGCGCAGGCTCTCCGCAAAATTGACGACGGCACCGAAGGCGATCGGGATATGCAGCGAAAACATCTGCTCGCCCATGTGGCACAGCGGGAGGTAGGACACCAGCGAATCGCGTTCGGTACAGCCCAGCACGCTGTTGAGCCCGCGCGCCGCAGTGCCCAGGCCGCGCCAGCTCATCATGGCCGCCTTCGGCCTGCCGGTGGATCCTGAAGTGAAGACGATCAGTCCGATGTCGTCGAGCGCCGGCCCAACTGTCGCCGCGGCCGCAGCGGCCGAGTGCTCGGTCTCGAAGCGCCGGCCCAGCGCGATCACCTCGGCGAATTCGTGCATACCCGCGGTATCGTAGCGGCGCAGCCC
>NZ_JBFUIU010000202.1:0-12788 GCF_056401695.1 Variovorax sp. P4_D9 | reverse complement strand
TCCACCCACCATGAGGATCGCAACATGCCCATTCGCATCGCATCGCTGACCCGCCGCATCGCGAAGAACGGCGCGATGCTTCACAAGGCGAAGATGGACCGCGTCCACTCGCTGGGGGCGGACCATGAGCCGTCCGAAGCAGAACAGGCGCTGGCCGAGGAGCGCCGCCTGCTCAAGGAGGAGCGTGCGAAGCGCCAAGCGCAAGCGCAGCAGCCGAGGGCGAAGGCCATCGACAAGCTGGTGAGGACGCACCACGCGCAGGCCAAGGATAAGCCCAAGGCAAAAAAGGAGCCCAAGGAGCCCAAGCAGGCCAAGGCTGGCAAGGCCCACAGGCCCTCGCGTGCCGAGAAGCACGCCGCGCAGGCGGCGGCCCTTCAGGCCGCGAGTAGAGCGCCGAAGAAGTCGGCGAAGACCTGAGAAGGCTCTCAGGCACCGCGCGGAGCGCGGACGCGCTCTTCCGAGTACAGGTGGAGTACGAATCGCCCTGCTTCAGTGTCGCGCAGGCCCGAACCTCCTCGCCGCGTCCTAACTTTGAAGGACGAGGCCGCCCAACTTTGAAACCTCGGCGCGCAAGTCGTTGATTTTCCTGGCCTTCGAGGCGTGACAATCTCGGAGGAACTCAGTTCCAAAGGGAAGAATCCTGCACGGATGATCCCTCCAGGTGAGAACGGGCATGGCGGGAGAGCGTCAAGAGCATTATTGCGGTCATTGTTGCGCAGCGAAGCAATAATCGAAACAAAGCTGGGTGGGACCCACCGCTGTGGCACGCGGTGGCATCCACCACGTCGGCGTGGGTCGACCGAGGCGCGTCGAAAGCGGCGGTGTTCGTCGCGAACGATCAATTCACCCGGAATTTCTTTGTCTTAGAAGCGAGATCCCAAGAGAGCCAGTTCGGAAGGAACTCATTCCAAATGAGCTCGTTCATAGTTAGACCGAGATTCCTTCAAGATTAAGGTCTAATTTTGACGGCGGCGCACGCAAGTGGTTGATCCGAATGAGGAAACAGCGCAAGCAGGGTGGGGCAGGGCGTGCGGGCCGTCCGAAACGCGGGGACTCGTGGTCGCCAGCCCGGAGACCAGATCACGAAGCGTGTGCTCACTGACCGCTCGACCGGCAACAATCGGCCACGACCCGTTGTTCGCGCTGGGCGCGAAAATGTGTCCATAGCAGTCGTTCGAGCGCACCGGCAGAGCCATTACTCCCCTGAGTCCAATCTTCGTGACCCGTCCAAGTTTGGAGATCTACTAGCAGAGAAGTAGCATTGAAATGTTCGACGTGCGGACAGAAAGGTGTAAGAGGAGGGCGAATGCGCAAGCGGATAATCAATCAAGATTCTCAAAATGTCGTAGCCGCTGATCAAGGATGGCTAGACTTGCAAAGCCTGGCGGAAGTTGAACTGACGTCCGAGGACCAAGCCAACCCGATCGAGGCGGCGCTGGTATCCGGCGCCGGTTTGGGCTGGCGGGCGGCACAAGCCGGGGAGCAAACGATCCGCCTATTGTTCGACGAGTCGCTGAGGGTGAGGCGTATTCAAGTACTGTTTCACGAAGATCAGCAGGCGCGCACGCAAGAGTTCGTGCTGCGGTGGTCGCCGGATGGCGGTCAATCTTACCGGGAGATTGTGCGTCAGCAATACAACTTCAGCCCGCCAGGCGTGACGCGCGAGTTTGAAGACTATGCGGTCGACCTCGCCGACGTGACGACGTTAGAACTAAGAATCGTTCCGGACATAAGTGGCGGAGATGCAAAGGCATCAGTTGCACAGTTACGCATCGCATAATCTGTAGTGACAGATTTGATCAGGTAGCCGGTGTCAGATCGTTGTTGCGCTGGACCGGCCAGCGGCCAATTGCGGTCGTTCGACCCATCGATCTGCTTGGCCACAGAGCGAATGTTGCCAATGACCCAATGCTCTACACCAACGGCGCACCGAATTCTTGTAATGGCTGGCCCCATTTCCTACCAGACATACGGAATTAGACGATGACGCACAYGGCTTGCATATTCGTTGTAGCCGGGAAGATCGCGGCGCAAGATCTTTTCCTCATCAAGAAGCCGCCAGAAAAGCACCGGCAGGATGAGCGGGACGAGGCAGATCGTGAGCCACGAGCCGAGTGCAAGCGGCATGCCGATGAAAAGCCAGACCGCGCCAGCGTACATAGGATGACGCACATACGCGTAGGGGCCGCTGTCGATCACTTTTTGATCATCCGCGACACTTATGTTGGCTGCTGCATAACTATTGACCTTCAGCACCCAGAAAATGAAGAGGAATGACAATACGATCACGATATTCCCTACAAAGGACAGGTATGCGGGCACCGGCGAGACGCCAAATCGGTAATCGAGAGGAGGCAGGATGATAAAAATAAAAAACGCGAGGATGATGAGCGACACGATGATCTTCTGCGACCATTCTTTCTCGTGCTGTGGTCCGGCATTCATGCGGCGCTCGAGAAGCGGCCTGTCGCGGAGGGCGAGATAGACGGTGAAGCCGATGGTCGAGACGGAAAAGACTGCGATAAAGAGCCAGCCTTGCCAGTATTGCCACGTGCCCGCGGGCAAGAAAATGAAGGCAGCGAATACGGCCATCCCCGCAACCCCTTGCGCGATGGCTTTCTTGTAGAGCGGATCCATAGACAAGTGAATGGTATATCCGACGCTCCACTCCGCAACGCGCCGTCAAGTGCGATCCGAACTCGGAGCGAACCTTGTTCAGTTCAGGTGAGCACGCGGCTTGCGCGGACAGATCCCGCATGACTTCTTGAACGGACGCCGAGGCGCAATTGAACGGCGTCAGGCGGGCACATCGGCATACACCTCACCCTCCCGCTATCCTTGGACATGTCCCGCAAACCTCCCGACCCGAAGCGCATCGCCCGCAGGAACCACGAGGTCCGCGTGGCCGAGGAATTCCCGCTGCCCAAGGTCGAGAGGTCGATCAAGGAGCTGGACGTGCTCAACACCGGGGCGGTGATCCTGAACGGGGTGTTCGACCTCGCGCAGATCGAGGCGATCGTGGCGCACATGAAGGCGCTGGGCGCTTCCGATTGACGGGCGCTAGTTCGCAGTCGCAATCAGCCCGGCCGTGAACACCTCTTCAGGGCCTCGGATCTCTTCACGAGAGACATCTTGTTCGAGAGTCGGCTCCGGGCCCACTGCGGAAGTTCGGCGCGCAGATACGATATTGGGCGAACGCATGCCGCATTCGCGTGCAGCCGCGACGGTGACGCCCACCGTGAAGGCAATGACAGCCAGAACTCGCGCCAACGGCAAGAATCCGCGCCAGATGAAAAACTCACCGGAAAGGCGATCTCACCGAGCGGATTCAATCTTTGCTGGCTGACGCGACTATCCTGGGAGCGCTTCGATGACTCTGACGGCAGCACTGGTCGACAAGATGCGCTTTAGTACGAAGCCGGATGCCTGAAGGATCTCTCGAAACTCCCCCGACGTCCGCACGCGGCCTCCGCCACTTCCACAGACGGCGAGCATGATGAGGTCCATCGAGGCGGTGTCCCACGAGCGGTAGGGATCGGGTTCTTCGTCGGCGGTCGGCATAACCCACTCGATGAGAAGCAAGGTCCCCCCGTCAGCAATAGCGGCCCGGCAGCGACTGAGAATCGCACGGGCCCGGTCGTCATCCATGTCGATCAGAAAATTGGAAAGGACGTATGCATCCGCGCCCGCAGGCAAGCCCTCGAGCGCATCGCCGCCGATCGCCGAACAACGATCGCTCAGGCCAGGCCGGCGGCTTCGATGTATTGCCGCGCACTCTCAACCGAAGCCGGTAAGTCGAATACGATCCCGCGTGGCCCCTGACAGGCCTGCAGAATCGAAATCACCAATGCGCCGTTGCCGCTGCCCACAATCGATGATTGTGCGAAAACGCGAGAAGTCATAGGCGGCGACGGCGGGACGATGCCTGTGCCGAGCCGCGCTCGCCATCGTGCGGTCGAACAGTGCACGGGTCTCAGGGTGCTGGGCCAGGTGCCGGTACAGCGGCTGGCCAAAAACTCTCTTGGCGGCCGATTCGCCAGACGTCGTGAAGCAGCTCGCCCCACAGAGGAAACAAGACCTCTGCGTTGAAAAGCGCGCCCTGGTGCACGTCCCCCAGATCCCCCCAAGCAGACCGCGGCTCACCAGGAAGTTGAAGATACGTTGCAACACCGCCGCGCTAAGGCAAGACTGATCAAGTCTCCTGGCCCGGCGATTGCTGTGTTGAAGGCATAGTCAACAGCGTGAGTGCCGGAAATGAAGCAGCAGACATTGGCGATGGCGGCGGACCAGGGTGCGGGATTCGAGCGATTTCGCCGTCGCACCAAGCGTGAGGACTTTCTGGACGCGATGAACGCCATCGTTCCGTGGGCTGCGTTGTGCGCAGTGATCGAGCCGCACTATCCCAAGGCCGGCAATGGGCGCCGTCCGATCGGACTGGAGCGCATGCTGCGCATTCACCTGCTGCAGCACTGGTTCAATCTGGCCGACAACGCGGTCGAGGAGGCGTTGTATGACATTGCCAGCCTGCGCCGCTTCGTGGGCATCGACCTGGGCGTCGAGCGGGTGCCCGACGAGACCACGGTGCTGAAGTTTCGGCATCTGCTGGACAAGCACGACCTGGGCAAGAAGCTGTTTGACGAAGTGGGCCAGGTGCTGCAGTCCAGCGGCATCCAGATCAAGACCGGGACGATCGTGGATGCAACGCTGATCGGCGCACCGAGTTCGACCAAGAACGCAGACAAGGCGCGAGACCCCGAGATGCACCAGACGCGCAAGGGAAGGCAATGGCATTTCGGCATGAAGCTGCACATCGGCGTGGACAGCCAGAGCGGGCTGGTGCACAGCGCCGTGGTGACGGCGGCCAACGTACACGACAAGCATCCGCTGCCTGACCTGCTGCACGGCAACGAGCGCCGCGTCTACGGCGACAGTGCGTATGCGAGCCAGAAGGAGCTGATTCGAGGCAAGGCGCCGAACGCGTTGGACTTCACCAACCAGCGCACACGCAAGGCGGGGTGCGAAGTCGATGAAGTGAAGAAGGCTAAGAACCGCAACAAGTCGAAGATTCGCGCGCGCGTCGAACATGTCTTCGCGGTGGTCAAGCGGTTGTGGGGCTTCGACAAGGTTCGGTATCGCGGACTGGCCAAGAACGCGACGCGCGCGTTTGTGACGCTGGCGATGGCCAACATCTATCTGGCGAGGCGAGTACTGTTGCCACAAATGCGTGCATAGCGAACCAGGAGCGGGCAAACAGCTCGCAGTCAGGGTCAGAACGACCCGATTGAGATGGAAATCCGCCCCACAATCGATCAGAGAGCAGTGGAAACGTCGGAATTCACGTCCCCGGCAAGCCATCACCACTGTTCAACAAAAAACAGTGGCTTGATCAGGCTTGCCCTAACCCCGGTGGTAGTCGCGATCTGACAACGTCGTTCGGCCTTTCCTTGAGCAGGTCCGCGATTCCCAGCTTCGCCATGACATAGATCACTTGGGCCGTCTGCACGCCGTAGACCATCTGCGACAGGGCCGCGAGCGCCGGCGAAACGATGTCCGGGCTACCTGATTGGCTCATGGGCATCCTCCGCTCAACGGACTCGAGGTTGCGAGGGGATCTAATCCGCGCTCAGAAAATCCGATGCGCGCTGCGCGATTGTGCCTCGTACGCACGACAGGTCGTAGCGGCCAGCGGGAGTAGCCGTCGAGGTTGGCGTCCCGAACCGCCGGGTTCGGCCAGAAGCGGGCCTGTGCGGGTCGGCTAAGATTTGTTCACATCCAGCTCGAACTCGCAGGGCCCGCCCCTGAACAGTTCAATCTCTAATTGTCAAATGGTCACCTGCTACCTCCGATACGTCATCGACCCGTTCAAGCTGAAGGAATTCGAACACTACGGCAAGCTCTGGATTCCGCTCGTCGAGAAGTTCGGCGGGCGGCATCACGGCTACTTCCTGCCATCGGAAGGAGCGAACAATATCGCGCTTGCCATGTTCACCTTTCCAAGTCTTGCGGCTTACGAGAAGTACCGCGCGACGTCCGCCAATGATTCAGAGTGCCAAGACGCATTCAAATATGCAGAAGACACGCGTTGCATCATTAGCTATGAGCGCAGCTTCTTTAGGCCTGTGTTCGAGTGACTGGGACCAGCCGGAATACTGAGCCGCTCCTTCGGGCCACAAGGAGACGTCCGCCAGCGTCTGCTTCGGGGCGACCCACCATTCGCGCGACTTGCGCAGCTGCAGGTCTCCGCACGGCGCTCATGGCATGGCGACCAAACCAACGCCGGTCCAAACTCGCGATCCCGAGATGCTCAAAGGCCATCAGCACAGGGCGATTTTTTCCGTCCTGGGAGCTCTATCACAGCATCTGTCAAAGACTTCGCGAAGCGAAGCCCCATTCACGCCATCGTGTGCACCGATGGCGACTATCCGAGTCCGGGCTTCTCTGCCATTCCATTCGTCGCCGAGCGCAATATCGACTCGTTTGCCAACGACCTGAAGGATGACCCGTCGGCCTGGCACTTCCGAAGTTCGGACCACGCCTTTGCATCTGTAGATGCTGGCCGGGAGCCGGCTTGCGGCTTCCCGAAGCGCTTTCATCGAAAGCGGCGCCTCGGTTTCGTAGCTCCACGTCCTGAAAACCTGCGAGTGATCGGTTCGATGACCGTGATGGTGATGCCGGCAAAGGGCATCATCACAGTCGGGGGGATGGCCGAACTCCGCGCTTGGAGGTGGGGCATCGAGTCGAGCGGCATCAAACCGGCCGACCGACAGCAGGATTTCCAGAGGCACCTCACCTCGGGTTGCCTGGACCAGACGATAGCGATAGAACCGGTCGTCGAGCCATGCCTTGATCTGCTCGATCTCCTCGGGGGTGACAAGATCGACCTTGTTGAGGATGAGCATGTCGGCGAATGCCACCTGGCGAAGCTTCAGTTCCATCATCTCCGGCGCGGCAAATATCTGCTCCGCATCCACGACACACATGATGCTGTCCAACCTGATGCGGTCCCGCATGTCCTCGTCCATGAACGTCAACGCAATACCGGACGGCTCGGCCACGCCGCTGGCCTCCAGCAGGATGTATTCGGGGCTCTCGTCACGCGTCACTACCTGCATCACCGCAGCGACCAGGTCGTCGCGGATGCTGCAGCAGACACAGCCGTTGGCGAGACTGATGACGTTCCCCTCGCTCTCGATGCCGACAATAAGTTCGGCATCGATGTTGATCGACCCGAAGTCGTTCACCAGCACCGCGACCCGAAGTCCGTGATCGCCGTTGAGAATGCGATTGAGCAGCGTCGTCTTGCCCGCGCCGAGAAAGCCGGTGAGCACCGTCAGGGGGATCGGCGCCGGATTGGGCTTGAGGGATTGGTCATCGAGTTGCATTCGAACTCCCTTTCGCCGTGACATCGGCCGGCCCGTCAATGATGCTTTCGCCGAGTTTGCTGAGTTGGTACTTGTAGGAGCTGACGGCGAAGAGGATCGCCACGAGAAGCAGGATCTTCCAAAGAACGAAGTCGAGTTCCGCGCCGCGATCAAACAGGATGACGACGGCGAGGGCACTGACAAAGAACAGACTCAGCTCGCCGATGAACACCAGCACGTGGCCCAGCAGGACGTTGCGTCGGAATTGCAGCCGGGGTCGCAGCCGAAATGCAAGCCAATGAGCTACCTGCATGACGATGACCACCACGGCAGTCAGAACAAAATCCATCGGTTCGGCCCCTTGCGTTCCGGGCGAGAGCAACCGCCGATAGATAGGAATTCCATCCCACATGATGGTCTGCGATCCCGCCGCCTCGGTGCCTATCAAGCACCAAAAGAGGATCTTGTCGAAGGAGGCGTTCATAGAAGAGATGTCAGGCTGCCAGGCTCGGCTCGTGTGCGAGGTCAGTAAGTTGCTCTATTCGCCCTCAAGCTTTTTGATGAGTTGCTGGAGCTTCTCCTGCTCGCTGGTGAGTTTGGTCTGCATCTCGCGGACCTTCTTCTGCACGACCTGGCGGACATCAATCTTGTAGCCGTTCGGTGCCGCAAGTGGACATCCTGCTGGCTTTGCAGTGCTTCAACGTCGGCGTGGAGGCCGGTCAACTGGCATTCATTGCAGCCGTATTCGCAGTCATGGCGGTTGCCACCGGTAGGCTTCCCAAAGCGTTGGCTGGCGGTACCTGAGGATGGCGCCGGGCGGAATGGCGGATTCGTCGAATCCATATCGACGCAGCTGATGCATGTTGAGGATGTAGGCGTTCGGGACCGCGGCAACCGGCGTCAGCGCCTCCGGCCTCTCGCCGCGCATCACGCGCGCCAGAAGCTGGGCCGTCTGCCGCGCCATCTCTTCGATCGAAGCAATGTAGCCACCCGTTGTCCCCACCTCGCGGAAGTTGCTGGCATTGCCATAGACGGGCGCAGGCGATATGGAGACGATCTCGGTCGCGGCCTCCTGCGCTACAAGCCGCTGGCCCGTACCGTCCTGCCTCAGGCCGGGGAGATAGATGATGGAGTCGACCGGCAGGCGCCGCACCCGGTCGAGAATCTCGGGCATTGGCAGCCCGGCCCAGAATTCGAACTCGACGAGTGGCTCGAGCGGCTTGAAAGCGCGGCGCAGCAGCGCTTCCCAGCCGCGATCAAACGTCGAGGTGCCCGTGATCACGACAACGCGGCGCGTGCGTGGATGGAGCCGCAGCGCCAATTCGATCGTCTTCTCGGGTTGAAGCTCGACCGGTACACCGACCACGTCCGGCGGCAGCTCCTGGCCGGTAAGCTCTTGCTTGCCAATCCAAGCGTGCACGACCGGAACGCTGGGGAGAAACTCGTCCCTGTGCTCCAGCAAAAACTTGAGTGCCGGGCCACGGACAGTCACGACCGCATCGAACCGCGTCTCCGCGTACTTCTTGCGCAGGAATTCCACCAGGTCATCCCCGTAGCCTGCTGGCCGCGGTTCATCCAGACCCAGGAACTCGTTGGAGAGCTCGACTTCGGGGCCGTAGTCGGCTCGGAGCGCCATGACGAGCGACTCGTTGAACACGGCAAGGCCGGGGAGCACGTTGCTGTCCGAATTGAGGACGAGGACGTTGCGGGACGGCTGAGCGGCGAGCGCTGGAGCGGCCGCGAGGGCCATGATAAGCACCGCGACACACCACAGCGACGCCGCAAGGCGGAAGAGTTCCACGCAAGGCGATGCGAAGCGATTGTTCATGTGAGCGACGCCGGATTGGAAGCGAATCTTAGCTCCGGGCGGCACGCGTCGGCGCCTGAAGATGGCGACAGACAAGATCAGCAGTGACCGCCGTCACGACTCTTGTGCAGGCCGTGGGTGGAGAGGTCGCGATTGGCCACCCTCGAACTGGCGAACGGCGGCTTTGTGCCTTCTTGGCGGTTGGATGTCGCTTGCGGGCCCGCCCATCCTTGTCGTTCGAAGTTCGAAGCTGCCAACATCAATCACGACGTCGCCCGTTTCGTTCCCAAGGAGGGTGACTGGCTTGCCTTGGACTTGATCGTTGAAGTTGGCGGACTCAGGCTGACATCAACAATGTGAGCTGTGGACCAACGCGTTGCGCGAGAGAAAGTTCGCCACGGCGTCGTTGACCACCTCCGGATGTGTCACGGGACCCATGTGACCCAAATCACCAAACTCGAGGACGTCGACATTGGGAAGGGTGTTCGTTAGAAGCCTGGCCACCCCCCGCGACGAGGCGGGCGACTTCCCCCCCACCATGTACAGAACTGGAATCTCCAACGCGCGAAACGCCCGCAATGGCGTAGGCTCCGAAAACAGAGCGCGAGCCCAGCCTGCGATATTGACCATGGATGCCGCGACCGGCGCTTGCCGAGCGGCGGGCATGCGGCTCCAGCTCCCCGGACCCATCCAGTAGTCGATGAATACCTGGGCCGCACCCACATGGTCGTGCGCCTCGTTTGCGCGGGCCGCATCAGCCACAGCAGAACGTATGCCGCTCGCGGCTTCGTGCCCGGGATTTTCTTCGTCGAGCAGCGCGAAGAGCGTCGGCTCATAGATCGCGACAGCGCGAACGCAGCTCGGACGGGCCAGAGCAGCCATCAACACCACCGCGGCGCCGTACGAGTGGCCGACAAGAGAAAACGGGGATCCAGCCGCCTCGAACACCGGTTCCAGCAACGTCACCTCGTCACTCAGCGTCACGATCCGATCCCGTGGCCACGCAGGGCTTTGGCCCGCGCCAAGCGAGTCCGGCGCGAAGACGTGGAAGTGCGGGGACAGGCAATCCATCAATGCGCGCCACTGCGACGAAGTACTCGCGTTCGAATGGACACACACGACACCAGGTCCGGCGCCTGCCTCACGCACATGAGGGTTCGGGTATGTCATCGGTGTTCCTTGAAGGGCCGCTCACGCGCCGCGCCATCGCGACCTCGGGTGATTGATGCGCCTGAGCCACGCTGCAGGCGAGCGGCACCTGCGCCGGATAGGGAACCGGTTGCGGAATCAAGACGACTACGATCGCGCTCGCGAAAGCGGCGATGGCGACGACCAGCGCCATCAGCGCCTTTCGCAGATCCGGCGTGGTGGCGCTGGCATTCGCCCGCGGGGTCGCTGAGATCCGCGACCTTTCCTGATGGATGCGTGTCATGGGTCGTCTCCTGAGAAGCGGTGCATCCCCTGCCTCATGGCTCAACTCGGATGAACGGCCAATCGACGGCAGCACGATGGGAAACACCAACGGCATTTCAATCTCCTGGCGCGGGCTGCGTCGCGACATCGAAGCGCTTCGACGCTCCGTTGCCAGGCCAGCGTCGCAGCAAGCGCGCTTTCGTACGCCACCAGCGCCGCGGGAGTGGCGCCGGAGACGGCGCAGCCGCGCGAATCGACCTTGATCGGGGCGCTGCCTCCCGTGTCGCGTCCCGTTCAGGCGTGTCTTCCAGGCACACTTTCCGCAGGTAGAGGTCCTCACGCAGATGGCAACCCGCGCTGCCGACCGCGATGCTCGGATACCAGGCTTGGAGCGTCGCGATAAGTGCTGAGACCTGGCGTCGGTCGAGCAGTTCGTAACGGTAGCCCGGCAAAGGAGCACGTCGGCTGATCTCGGCGATGGAAGGCCACTGCATCACGTTCTCCGAATGCGGGCCCCTATTCTTGCGTGGACGCACCCGGCTGGATGTGCGTTTTGGCACACCAGCGCAAATGTCGATTTGGCACTACGGTCATTGATTGGGGCCGGAAACCTGGGCGCGAGTTGCTCAGTTTTGGTCGAGCTCGCGCGATCGCTGCATGGTGCACAACGTCGAGTCTGCAGCGGAAGCCGCATTTCGCAGCGGGCCGACCTACCACTCAGATCGGCCAAGACCGGACCCTCATCAGGCTCGCCGAGGATGGAAAGACCTTCGACTACGGCGTAGTCGGCGTGCAAAGCGGAAGGGACCCCAGGTGCGGGCACATTGCGGCCTGGCGACTTGATGCGCTGGCACACCGCCTTTTGACCATCGAGCGCGAAGCCTCGACGACCTGATGCCTCCCGGACGGGCTTTGCCCATTTGTCGAAACTACGGCGTGAACGAACCGCGGCGAGTCGGCCATCGGTTGATCGTCTTCCCGATCTCGCGTGCTTCCGCAGATTGCCCTACGATGCGACCTAGCAACGAGGAGTAGACGATGCGGATGATCATTTGTTCATTTACCGCGATCGCACTGCTTGCAGGATGCGCAGCACCGAACACGCCGGAGGCCGAGTACGGCCCGCAAGCTGTGACCGGCGCCGCGCCCACGCAAGCGCAAACGCAAGCTGTGCCGGTCGCACACATGCCTGCATCTAGGCCCACCGGCCGGGACACCTACAACGCCGAGAAGCTCGCCAAGAACCGAGCCTGCGCCGCCCAGCCCTTGGCAAGCCTCAGTGCCAAGGGCCCCGGCTTCGAGACCTACAGCGTGCCCTGCAGCAACGGCCACTCGATCGCGATCCGTTGCGAGTTCGGCAACTGCAGGGTGCTCCAATGAGTAGCGCGCCGCTCCGAGCTCGCGTCAGGGCGTGAAACTTCCGCGCCGCGTAGCAGCGGTTGATCGCCTTGCTGATCTCGCGCGCCTCACGCTCACGTTCCAGGCRACGCGCCTCCGCGGGATCGCCGACAGTCTTCGCGGGGGCCGCTACGCAGCAAGCACCACCACGTTTGCGGATACATCGGCCCGTTCCCTTTCGCACCCCTCGGAGGGAAGCACTCGACGCCGCCCAGCAGCACGCCGCGGTCGTTCATCGCGAGCAGGCGCACCTTATCCAGCACCGGCAGCATGTAGCGCTCGCCATCGGGGCCGAGCAGCGCCCGCCATGCGGTTGCTGAAGCCCCAACGCTGCACCCGTAGCTCGCCGCTCACCGGATCGGCTTGGATGGCGTGCAAGTCGAGCCTCTCGACGGCATCGATGGAGACGGTTGCGCGCACTTGGCAAGAACACTGGATAAAGCGACAGTGTTCTCATGGGCCGCGAAATTTGGATTGCCGTCTGTGCGCACCGGCTGCAACGACAGTGGCGCACCATTGATCCCGAGCAGTTGGACGAGGTGGCCGCGGAACTGTTGCGCGACGAGCGCTTGCGAGAGATGCCGCCCGACGCTGCGGCTGTGGCGTGGCTGGGACCCGTATTGCCGGCACCGTTTTGACGGCCGAGGCCCGCCACCTGCCGATATAGCAATCTTGCTGTGGATGGCAATGAAGGACGCCGACGGAGCCCAGAACGGCTGATTCAATCGGCCGGATGTCGCCAGCGGACGCCGTCGGAATCCTCGCGCGCAAGGGTCCGAATCCCAAGCAGTATTTGGTTACATTTGGCT